>DASUIJ010000327.1:0-31306 GCA_036279815.1 Phenylobacterium sp.
CCGTAGACCCCGCCGTTGGAGATGGTGAAGGTGCCGCCCTGCAGGTCTTCCAGGGCGAGCTGGCCGTCACGGGCCTTCTTGCCCAGGTCGCCGATCGCCTTTTCCACGCCCGCCAGCGTCATGGCGTCGGCGTCGCGGACCACCGGGACCACCAGGCCGCGCTCGGTGCCGACCGCCACCCCGATGTCGTAGTGGTTCTTGTAGATCAGGTCCTGGCCGTCGATCTCGGCGTTGACCTCGGGCACCGACTGCAGGCCGTGGATGCAGGCCTTCACGAAGAAGCTCATGAAGCCGAGCTTGACGCCGTGGGTCTTCTCGAAGGCGTCCTTGTACTGGTTGCGCAGGGCCATGACGTTGGTCATGTCGACCTCGTTGAAGGTCGTCAGCATGGCGGCGGCGTTCTGGGCCTCCTTCAGCCGCCGCGCGATGGTCTGGCGCAGGCGGGTCATGCGCACGCGCTGCTCGCGCTCGTGGATCTCACGGGGCGCGGCGGCGGCGGGAGCCGGAGCCGGCGCGGCGGCGCGGGCCTCCAGGGCGGCGAGCGCGTCGCCCTTGGTGACCCGGCCGTCCTTGCCGGTGCCGGAGATGGCGGCGGCGTCGAGCTGGTTCTCGGCCACGATGCGCTGGGCGGACGGCGCCAGGGGCGCGGCGGCGGCGGCGGGCGCCTTGGCGGCGGCCGGGGCAGGCTTCGCAGCCTCGGCCTTGGGCGTCTCGGCCTTCGAGGCCTCGGCCTTGGCGGCCGGCTTGGCGGCGGCGGCCGCGCCTTCGGTCACCCGGCCCAGGATCGCGCCCGGCTCGACCGTGGCGCCCTCTTCGGCGGAGATCGACTCCAGAACGCCGTCGGCCGGAGCGGCGACCTCAAGGCTGACCTTGTCCGTCTCCAGCTCGACCAGGATCTCATCCTTCCTGACCGCGTCGCCCGGCTTCTTCGCCCAGCGCGCCACCGTCGCTTCGGTGACGGACTCGCCCAGGGCGGGCGTCATGATGTCGGCCATGGATAAGGTTCTTTCTGTCTCTCGGAGTTGGGAGGTTTTGTTCTTGTTCCGGATTTTCAGGCGAAGGCTTCGGTGATGAACGCCTGAAGCTCGCGCATGTGACGGCTCATCTGTCCGGCGGCGGTGGAGGCCGAGGCCGGCCGACCCACATAGCGCGCGCGCTTGGCGGAGATCTTCAGCCGGTCCAGGGTCAGTTCCAGCCAGGGGTCGACGAAGGTCCAGCCGCCCATGTTCTTGGGTTCTTCCTGGCACCAGACCAGCTCGGCGTTGGGGAAGCGCGCCAGTTCGGTGGACAGCGACTTCACCGGCCACGGGTAGAACTGCTCCAGCCGCATCAGGTAGACGTCGTCGATCCCCTTCTCCTCGCGGGCCTCCAGCAGGTCGTAATAGACCTTGCCCGAGCAGAGCACGATGCGGCGGATCTTGTCCGGCGAGACCAGCTTGGTGGTGGTGTGCTGGCCGCGCTCGGCGTCGTCGTGCAGCACGCGGTGGAAGGACGAGCCCTCGGCCATGTCCGCCAGGGACGAGGTCGCCTTCTTGTGCCGAAGCAGCGACTTGGGCGTCATCACCACCAGCGGCTTGCGGAACTCGCGGCGCAATTGCCGGCGCAGGACGTGGAAGTAGTTGGCCGGGGTCGAGCAGTTGACCACCTGCATGTTGTCCTCGGCGCAGAGCTGCAGGAAGCGCTCCAGGCGGGCCGAGGAGTGCTCCGGACCCTGGCCCTCGTAGCCGTGCGGCAACAGCAGGACCAGGCCGCTCATCCGCAGCCACTTGCGCTCGCCCGACGAGATGAACTGGTCGATGACCACCTGGGCGCCGTTGGCGAAGTCGCCGAACTGGGCTTCCCACAGGACCAGCGTCTTGGGGTCGGCCAGGGAGAAGCCGTACTCGAAGCCCAGGACCGCCTCTTCCGACAGCGGGCTGTCGATGACTTCGAAGTGGGCCTGGCCGGGACGCAGGTTGGACAGCGGCGTGTAGTGTTCTTCCGTGGTCTGGTCGATCAGGTCGGAGTGGCGCTGGGTGAAGGTGCCGCGCACGGTGTCCTGGCCGGCCAGGCGGACGGGGAAGCCCTCGTCCAGCAGGGTGGCGAAGGCCAGGTGCTCGCCGGTGGCCCAGTCGAGCCCCGCGCCGCTGTCGATGGCGGCGCGGCGGTTGTCGATCACCCGGCGGACGTTCTTGTGGACGTCCAGGCGCTCTGGGATGGCGGTGATCTTGTGGCCCAGGTCGACCAGCTTCTGCATCGGCACCGAGGTGTTGCCGCGGCGCTCGTCGGACTCCGGCAGGGCCAGGCCCGCCCAGGCGCCGTCCAGCCAGTCGGCCTTGTTGGCCTTGTAGGTCTTGCCGGACTCGAACTCGGAATCGAGGAACTGCTCGAACTCGGCGACCCAGCCGTCGATGTCGGCCTGGGTGGCGACGCCTTCGCCGACCAGCTGGCGGCTGTAGAGTTCGCGGGTCGAGGGGTGGTCCTTGATCTTGGCGTACATCAGGGGCGACGTCATGGTCGGGTCGTCGCCCTCGTTGTGGCCGAACCGCCGGTAGCAGAACATGTCGATCACCACGTCCTTGCCGAACTGCTGGCGGAACTCGGTGGCGACCTTGGCCACATAGGTGACGGCCTCGGGATCGTCGCCGTTCACGTGGAAGATCGGCGCCTCGACCATCAGCGCCACGTCGGACGGATAGGGCGAGGACCGCGAGAAGCTGGGGGCGGTGGTGAAGCCGATCTGGTTGTTGACGATGAAGTGGATCGTGCCGCCGGTGCGGTAGCCGCGGGTGCCGGAGATGGCGAAGCATTCGGGCACCACGCCCTGGCCCGCGAAGGCCGCGTCGCCGTGCATCAGCAGGGGCAGGACATGGCCGCGGCCGGACTCGGGGCTCTCGCGCAGGGTGAAGGCCTGCTTGGCGCGGGCCTTGCCCAGCACCACCGGATTGACGATCTCCAGGTGGGACGGGTTGGCGGTGAGCGAAAGGTGGACGGAGTTGCCGTCGAAGGCGCGGTCCGAGGAGGCGCCCATGTGGTACTTCACGTCGCCCGAGCCCTCGACGTCGGACGGCAGGGACGTGCCGCCCTGGAACTCATGGAAGATCACCTGGTAGGGCTTGGCCATCACGGCGGCCAGCACGTTCAGGCGGCCGCGGTGCGGCATGCCGATGACGATGTCCTTCACGCCCAGCGCGCCGCCGCGCTTGATGATCTGCTCCAGCGCCGGGACCATCGCCTCGCCGCCGTCCAGGCCGAACCGCTTGGTGCCGGGGAAGCGCTTGTGCAGGAACCTCTCGAAGCCCTCGGCCTCGATCAGCTTCTTGAGGATGGCGACCTTGCCCTCCTTGGTGAAGCTGATCTCCTTGTCCCGGCCCTCGATGCGCTCCTGCAGCCAGGCCTTCTGGGCCGGGTCGGAGATGTGCATGTACTGCACGCCGATGTCGGCGCAGTAGGTGCGTCGCAGGATCGAGAGGATTTCCCGGATCGTGCCGGTCTCGAGACCCAGCACATAGTCCAGGAAGATCGGGCGATCGTAGTCGGCCTCGGTGAAGCCGTAGGAGGTGGGGTCGAGCTCGGAGGCGTCGCCCTCGGGGATCGAGATGCCGAGCGGGTCGAGATTGGCGCGCAGGTGGCCGCGCATCCGGTAGGCGCGGATCATCATGATGGCGCGCAGGGAATCCAGCGTGGCGGCGCGGACCGCCTCGGTCCCGAAGGAGGGGGCGGCGCGCTCGGCGATCTTGGCGCCCAGCTTGGCCTCGACCGCGGGCCACATGCCGTCCAGGGCCGACAGCCAGTCGGGCCGCGCGGCGGGGGCGGCCTTGAGGGTCCAGGCGGGCTTGACGGCGGCGGCCTTGGCCTCGTCGGCCCGGTCCTGCAGCGACAGGAAGAAGGCCCGCCACGAGGGCTCGACCGAATTGGGATCGGCCGCCCACTTGGCGTAGAGCCCCTCGACGAACGCCGCGTTGCCTCCGTAGAGGAACGAGGTTTCCGCCATGATGTCGTTGATGAGACCTGCGTCGTCCGCCATTCCGTCCGCTTCCCGGGGGGGCCGCGGAGCCTATGGAAGGAGCCGAGCGCGGACCGCCCTACGCTTTAAATGTCCGACGCCTAGGCGCCTTTGAGCACTTCCAGGAGGGTCTCGCCCAGCCTGGCCGGCGAAGGCGACACGCGGATACCCGCCGCCTCCATCGCCGCGATCTTGTCCTCGGCGCCGCCCTTGCCGCCGGAGATGATCGCCCCCGCGTGACCCATGCGCCGACCGGGCGGCGCGGTGCGTCCCGCAATGAAGCCCACCATAGGCTTCTTGGTTGCTGAATTCTTGATGAACTCAGCCGCATCTTCTTCGGCCGACCCGCCGATTTCGCCGATCATGATGATCGACTCCGTCTCCGGGTCCTTCAGGAACATGTCGAGCATGTCGATGAACTCGGTGCCCTTCACCGGGTCGCCGCCGATACCGACCGCCGTGGACTGACCCAGGCCCACCTGGGTGGTCTGGAACACGGCTTCGTAGGTAAGGGTGCCGGAGCGGGAGACAACACCCACCGAGCCCTTCTTGAAGATGTTTCCCGGCATGATGCCGATCTTGCAGGCGTCCGGGGTGAGAACGCCCGGGCAATTGGGCCCGATCAGCCTGGTTTTCGAGCCGACCAGGGCGCGCTTGACCTTGACCATGTCGGCCACCGGGATGCCTTCGGTGATGCAGATCACCAGGGGAATCTCGGCCTCGATGGCCTCGAGGATCGAGTCGGCCGCGAACGGCGGCGGGACATAGATCACGCTGGCGTCGGCGCCGGTCTGGTTCACGGCCTCGGCGACGGTGTCGAACACCGGCAGGCCGATGTGGCTGGTCCCGCCCTTACCGGGGGTGACGCCGCCGACCATCCTGGTGCCGTAGGCGATGGCCTGTTCCGAGTGGAACGTGCCCTGGGCCCCGGTGATGCCCTGGCAGATGACCCGGGTTTCCTTGCCGATCAGGATGGACATTACGCACGCTCCCGGACGGCTTTGACGATCTTCTCTGCGCCGTCGGAGAGATCGTTGGCCGCGATCACGTCGAGGCCGCTTTCGTTGATGATCTTCTTGCCGAGTTCGGCGTTGGTGCCCTCGAGGCGCACCACCAGCGGAACCTTCAGCCCCACCTGCTTGACCGCGTTGACCACGCCGGCCGCCAGGATGTCGCAGCGGGCGATGCCGCCGAAGATGTTGACCAGGATCCCCTTCACGTTGGGGTCGGCGATGATGATCTTGAACGCCGCCGTCACCTTGGCCTCGTCGGCGCCGCCGCCGACGTCCAGGAAGTTGGCGGGCTCGGCGCCGTAGAGCTTGATGATGTCCATGGTCGCCATGGCCAGGCCCGCGCCGTTGACCATGCAGCCGATCTCGCCGTCGAGGGCGATGTAGCTGAGGTCGAACTTGGAGGCCTCGATCTCCTTGGGGTCCTCCTCGCTCTCGTCGCGCAGGGCGACGATCTCGGGGTGGCGGAACAGGGCGTTGGGATCGAAGCTGACCTTGGCGTCCAGCACCCGCAGGTGATCGTCGCCGGTGACGATCAGCGGGTTGATCTCCAGCATGCTCATGTCCTTGGCGACGAACGCCGCATAGAGCTGCGAGAGCAGGGTGGCGGCTTCCTTGGCGAGCCCGCCCGTCAGGCCGAGCGCCTTGGACAGGGTGCGCGCGTGGTGCGGCCAGACCCCGGTGGCGGGGTCGATGGAGAAGGTGTGGATCTTGTCGGGGGTCGCGTGGGCGACCTCCTCGATGTCCATGCCACCCTCGGTGGAGGCGACCACCGAGACCCGGCTGGTCTCCCGGTCCACCAGCAGGGACAGGTAGAATTCCTTGGCGATGGCCGCGCCTTCCTCGATGTAGAGGCGGTTGACCTGCTTGCCCTTGGGACCGGTCTGGTGGGTCACCAGCACCCGGCCCAGCATTTCCCTGGCGTTGTCGCGGACCTCGTCCACCGACTTCACCACCCGGACCCCGCCCTTGGCGTCGGGGCCGAGGCCCTCGAAGCGCCCCTTGCCGCGGCCGCCCGCGTGGATCTGGGATTTCACGACAAAGACCGGACCGCCCAACTGTTCGGCCGCCTTGACGGCCTCGTCGACGGAGAAGGCGGGAAACCCGCGCGGAACCGCTACGCCGAACTCGGAGAGGACGGCCTTGGCTTGATGCTCGTGGATGTTCATGAGGTCGCGAAACGCGTCATTCTGAGGGCTCGCCCGGTTGGCGAGTAGGCGGGCTTATAGGCGCCGCTTCAACACGTGGCAACCGCTGTCGGAGCCGGAAATACAAGGTTTTCAAACCTGCCGCAGCGTTACCCAGCGTGCTCGACGGCGACGCTGCCGCGGCGTTCCAGACGGCCCCAGCCCACCCTGGCGCCGCGCACCGCCGAGGCGATCGCCTTCATCACCACGTAATACATCAGCTGGCGGTAGCCGAACCGCTGGGCGGGCAGCCACAGCAGGTCGCGCCAGGGCGCGCGGCGCTCCAGCGCCATGCCCAGCGCGCCTGCGGAAAGGTCCAGGAATATGAACGCCGCCCAGTAGAACAGGGAGCGAAGGGTGTCGTCGGGCGACCACTCCAGCGGGTGCGAGATCATGGCGTAGGCGCCGGACACCAGGCTCCAGACCACGGCGAGGTCCACCAGCGGCGCGACGACGGTCAGCAGGAACTGGAACAGCCAGATTTGCGGCAGGGCCACGAACCCCAGCACCGGCCGCTCGGGGTTGAACAGCCCCCGTCGGTGTTTCCACAGGCACTGCAGCGTGCCGAACGACCAGCGGTAGCGCTGCTTCAGCAGCCCGCCCACCGTGTCCGGCGCCTCGGTGTAGGCGCGGGCCTCGGGATCGAACTCCACCCGCCAGCCGGCGCGCTGGACCGCCAGGGTCAGGTCCTGGTCCTCGGCCAGGGTGTCGGGCGGATAGCCGCCGAGCGCGGCCAGGGCGGACTTGCGCCAGGCTCCGACCGCGCCGGGCACCACGGTCACCGCGCCGAGCGCGGCCAGCGCGCGCCGCTCCAGGTTCTGGGCCGTGACGTATTCCAGCGCCTGCCAGCGGGTGACGAGGTTGACCCGGTTGCCGACGATGGCGTTCCCGGCCACCGCGCCCACCGCCGGGTCGGCGAACCAGCGGGCCAGCTTGGCGATGGTGTCGGGAGGGAACAGGGTGTCGGCGTCCAGCGCCACCACGATCTCGCCCCGCGCCTGCTCCAGGCCGCGGTTCAGCGCGCGGGCCTTGCCGCCGTTCTCGAAGCTGAGCAGCTTGACCCGGGGCTCGTCCGCGAAGGCTTCGCGCACCACCCTGGCCGTGCCGTCCCTGGAGCCGTCGTCCAGCACGATGACCTCCAGGCGGGGCCAGCGCGAGGCGAGGATGCGGGCGACCGACGCTGCGATCACCTTCTCCTCGTTGAAACAGGGGATCAGCACCGAGACGATCGGACCGTCGGCGGGAAAGTCGAGCGGCGGGGTGCGTCCCTCGATCCGGGCGCGATGGAGCAGGGCCAGGACGCCCAGCACCAGCAGCCGCGCCACACCCAGGGCGATGGCGGCGATGAACAGCCATCTCAGGCCGGCCTCCAGCCCGTGGAAGAAGCCGAAGCCCATGCGGTCGAGGAACAGCTCGAAGCTGTCGCGCGAGGTGGGCGGCAGGGCCTGGGCGCGGGTCATTCCCGCCAGCTGGTCGATGGTGACCAGCCGGTAGCCGTGGGCGCGGAGCTGATCGATCAGCAGGGGCAGGGCCGCGATGGTGCGGCTGCGGTCGCCCCCGGAGTCGTGGAGCAGGACCACCTGGCCGGCGCGGGGTCCGGTGTCGGCCAGCCGGACCAGGGTGCGCTGCACGATCAGGCCCGGGTCGGGCTTCTTCCAGTCGTCGGGGTCGATCCGCAGGCCCACGGTCATGTAGCCGAGCTGCTGGGCCAGCAGGAGGGGCGCGACCTCGCGCGGGGTCGAGGGTTCGGCGTCGCCGAAGTAGGGCGGGCGGAACAGGCGGATGGAGCGGCCGGTCAGGGTCTCGAACAGGCGCTGGGTGGCGTTGAGTTCGATCTCCGTCTGGGCGACCGGGGTCTCGGCGATGTTGGGGTGGGTCCAGGTGTGGCCGCCGACCGTGTGGCCCTCGGCCACTTCGCGGCGCACCAGGCCCGGGAACCGCTCCATGTTCTGGCCGATGACGAAGAAGGTGGCCGGGGCGTGCTTGGCCTTCAGGACGTCGAGGATCCCGGGCGTCCAGCGGCCGTCCGGCCCGTCGTCGAAGGTCAGGGCCACCATGCCGGGATGCGCGCCGTAGCGCTGGATCACATAGGAGGTCGGCATGACGTCGTAGGTCTCGCCGTCGATCAGGCCCGTGCCCGCATCGACCTTCAGCGAGCGGCGGCCGGGGGTGGGGGTGGCGGTGACCTTGAGCACCTCGCCCGTGCCGTCGAAGTCCACGTCCTGGCCGGGCGTCATCGCCTCCAGGCCGTCGGCGCGGACCTGGCCGTAGGCGTGGGGCAGCACCTTCCAGACGCCGGGATCCTCGGAGCCCAGCCGCCACAGCCCATAGCCCAGGGGCCGGAACGCGTCGGCCACCTTGATCTGGTTGAACATGGACGGCGCGTCGAGGAACCAGACCGAGTGTTTGCGGCCGGTCTCGTCCTCATAGCCGAAGGTGGCGTTGAGGGACGCCTCGTCCATGGACACCGCGGCGTCGGAATCGTGAGCGGTCTGGGTGGCCTCGTTGAAGGTCATCGCCCCGGCGGCGGCCTTGGGGTCCCACTTGGACGGCAGGGCCCAGTCGTAGCCGTAGGCGCCGAGCGCCAGCACGGTCTTGGCGGGATCGAGTCCGGCCATCGCTGCGGCCACGTGGGACTCGAACCAGTCCTGTCCGGCCGGCGGGCCGGGGTCGCCGGTGCCGTAATGCTCGTCATAGACCATCAGCACGATGACGTCGGAGGCGGCCTGCAGCCTCTTCAGCGGCCAGGCTTCGTCGTCCACGGGCGCGGTCAGCCAGACGTCGCGGCCGGCGGGCGCGAGGGCGGCCTTGGCCTGGGCCAGGAAGGCCGGATAGGCGGCCGCGCCCCTGGGCGACAGGTTCTCCAGGTCGAAGATGTAGCCCGCATAGCCGCGCGCCTTGGCGAGGTCCGCCAGCCGGCCGATCAGCCGTTTGCGGGCGGCGGGGTCGAGGATCACCGCGTCGGCCTCGGGGCCGTTCCAGACCGCGTTCTTCGCGTTGTGCACCACCGGCAGCAGGGCGGGCGGGTGCTTGGCGCCGGCGATGATGGCCTCGGCGCGGGGATCCGGCGTGACGGTGACCTCCCCGTCGGACCCGGCCAGGGCGATCCACTGCGGCGCCACCACGTCGAGACTGTCCACGTGGCGGCGCAGGGATTCCCGCGAGCTTTCGTCCCAGGAGACATAGAAGCCGACGGTCAGCGGCCGGGCCGGGCCGGAGGCCGCATGGCGGCTGGCGGCGGGGTGTGGAATGCGGGTCCAGGCGGGCTTGCCCCGCTTCAGCCGATGGACCGTCTCCTGGTGCAGCGCGGTCAGTATGCGGGGATCGCGAAGCTGCAGGACCGGGAGACGCGGGGCGAAGGCCAGGGTGGCGAAGAAGCCCGCCACCATCAGGGCGGCGAGCGCGACCAGGAGGCCGCCTGCGAGCCCGGCCCGCTTGGCGCGGCGGCCGGTCGGATCGTGGAAAATGTATTCGGGCATGAAGGCCTCGTCCGTCCCCAC
The DNA here is from genome assembly GCA_036279815.1 of Phenylobacterium sp. Taxonomy (GTDB): domain Bacteria; phylum Pseudomonadota; class Alphaproteobacteria; order Caulobacterales; family Caulobacteraceae; genus Phenylobacterium. Next base: position 9,683 of record DASUIJ010000327.1, read on the forward strand.
CGCCCCTTAGCGCCGCGAAGATGGCCGAAGCTGGGCCGCGGGATGGCCGAGCCGGGCCCGGGAACAGGCTCCACATGGTCCGGCCGGCGATGAAGGATCAGCATCCGTCGGACGAACGTCATCCGGTCGGCGCCGGGCGTTTGCGAAACAAGCGACATCCTCTATCTCCAGTCGGATCGGGCGCGCCGGACCTGGCCGCGCCGTGTGGATGCCGGATGGAGGCCGAACGGCAGATGCGCAAAGGCGGACGCCTCGGATGACGGCACCTCTGCGCGGACCGCCGGGCCCCGTCGCCGACGCTTCGGCAATGGGCGGCGTCTCCTGGGAGGGGGTGCGCCGGTCCATGCTGATCGCCGCGGCGGTCGGCGCCTTCCTGAGTTTCGTCGAGGCCTTCGGCTCGGGGGACATGCCGTTCCTCCTGCGCACCGCCTTCATGGTCGCCCTGTCCTGCGCCGGGGCGGGCCTGGGCATACTGTCCTTCCGTCTGGCGATGCGGATCCCCTGGACCCGGGAGCGGTGGTTCCTGCGCGGCGCGATGGCCGGCGCGCTGATGACCGTGCCGATGGGGCTGGTCGTCTGGAGCTCGACCCATCTGATCCCGGGCGCCGGCGCGCCGCTCCGCCAGTTACCGGGCTATGTGGGCGTGTCCCTGGTCATGTCCGAGGCGATCACCCTGCTGGTGGTGTTCCTGAACGTGCGCGCCGTGCAGATCGGGCCGGTCTCCGCCCCTGCTCCGCCGCCGCCGAAGTTCCTTGAGCGCCTGCCCCTGAAGCTGCGCGGCGCCGAGGTCTGGGCCGTGGAGGCCGAGGACCACTATCTGCGCCTGCACACCTCCAAGGGACAGGACCTGATCCTGATGCGGCTGGCCGACGCCGTCGACGAGCTGGCGGGGATCGAGGGCGCCCAGGTGCACCGTTCCTGGTGGGTGGCCCGCGACGCCATCGCCGACGCCCGCCGGGGCGACGGCCGCGCGACCCTGACCCTGAGGGACGGCTCGGAGGTTCCGGTCAGCCGGACCTACGCCAGGATCATCCGCGAGCTGGGCTGGATCTAGGCCGGCGCCTGGCCAGGAAGATCTCGGCGGCGACCAGGTTGGGGAGCCAGCACAGGAACGAGATCGCCCGGTAGGTGTCCTCGTAGCCCAGCGGCGAGAGGAATGCGAAGGGCAGGTAGATCCGCAGGGTCACCGCCGCCAGGGTGAGCGCGAAGCTGCGGATCATCCAGCGTTCGTGGTCGACGAAACGGCGCGCCACGGCCAGCCGCCAGGCGCGGGCGGTGGCGACGAACCAGGCCACGGCGAGCAGGCCGAAGCCGGCGGTGGAGACCGGCCCGGTCTGGGCGCCGAAGGCCAGGACCAGCCCGGCCAGCGCCCCGCACAGGCAGCAGATCAGATAAGCGGTCCCCATGCGCCGATGCAGGGCGGGCCTCGTCCGGCGCAGGCCGGGGATGAACTGGAAGGGGCCCAGGATCAGGGCGGTGGCCGCGAAGCCCGCATGGACGGTCAGTACGCCCAGGTGCGTGAACCGGTTGGCGAGGATCGGCGGGGCGAGACCGAAGTCGCCGGGGATCAGGTAGCGGTAGGACGCCAGGCCGATCAGCAGGGCGGAGATCAGCACCAGCCACAGGCCCGGACCTATTCCAGCGCCCCTGCCCTTCGTCGCTCCCGCCATGTCCCCCTCCAGGTTTCCGGCAATCGCGCACAAAAATACGGATTTCGGGGCGAGGCGCCCGTTACATTTTCGTAGACCGGCCCTGCGGTTTCAGGCCTTGCGCCGGGCCTGCCACTGCTCGCGGCTCTGGCCCCAGACGTCGATCAGGTCGCCGATGGGCGCCGGCAGCACCGCCTGGCGCAGGATGGTCGAGCCGAGGCGGCTCGCCACGGCCCGGGAGGCCGCATTGCCGGGGTCGATGGTGTGGATCACCTCGGTCCAGCCCAGGGCGTCGAACGCCCAGTCGATGGCGGCCGTGGCCCCCTCGGTGGCGTAGCCCCGGCCCCAGCGGGAGCGAACGATCCCCCAGCCGACCTCGGTTCCCGGCCAGCCTTCCGGACGCCAGGGACCCAGGCGTCCGACCCAGTCGCCGGTCGCCTTTTCGACCACGCTGAACATGCCGAAGCCCACCAGCGTCCAGGCGCCGGTCATGGTCGCCATGCCGCGCCAGGCCACCGGGCGAGGCTGAGCCCCGCCCAGGTAGCGCGCGGCCTCCTCGTCGCCGGCGAACGCCGCCCAGGCGTCGAAGTCCCGCCCCTCCGGCGGGCGCAGGATCAGGCGCTCGGTCTCAAGGGTGGGTCCGATCATCCGGGCGCGCCCGCTCCAGGTGGGCTTAGCCCAGCAGTTCCTTGACGGTGTCGCGCTCGCCGACCAGTTCGTCGTTGGTGAGGGCGATCTTGCTCTTGGCGAAGTCGTCCATGACGTAGTCGGTGAGGACCTCGTAGCCGGCGGCGGTCGACTTCACCGGCATGCCGGCCCAGACGCCGTCGGCGAAGCCGTAGCGGCCCTGGCTTTCGATGGCCACGGAGTGGATCTTGCCGGGGGTCGTCAGGTCGCGGACATGATCGACCAGGGCGTTGGCCGCCGAGGCGGCCGAGCTCAGGCCGCGGGCCTCGATGATCGCCGCGCCGCGCTTGCCGACGGTGGGCAGATATTCGTTCTTCAGCCAGGCCTCGTCGCCGATCACGTCGGCCGCCGCCTTGCCGCCGATCTTGGCGTGGGTGAAGTCGGCGAACATGGTCGGGCTGTGGTTGCCGTAGATGAACAGGTCGGAGACGTCGTCGATGGACACCCCGGCCTTGCGGGCCAGCAGGGCGCGGCCGCGGTTCTCGTCAAGGCGCACCATGGCGGTGAAGCGGTCCTTCGGCAGGCGGCGGGCCTGGGAGGCGGCGATCATCACGTTGGTGTTGCAGGGATTGCCCACCACCGCGATGCGGGCGTCGTCGGCGGCCACGGCGTCGATCGACTTGCCCTGGGCGATGAAGATCTTGCCGTTGTCCTTCAGCAGGTCGGCGCGCTCCATGCCGGGCCCGCGCGGCTTGGAGCCGACCAGCAGGGCCCAGTTGACGTCCTTGAAGGCCACGTCGGCGTCGCCGGTGAGCACCATGTCCTGCAGCAGCGGGAAGGCGCAGTCCTCCAGCTCCATCGCCACGCCCTTCAGGGCCTTCTGCGGGCCTTCGACGGGGATTTCGAGGAGTTGCAGGATGAGCGGCTGGTCGGCGCCGAACATCTGGCCCGAGGCGATGCGGAACAGCAGGGCGTAGCCGATGTTTCCGGCCGCGCCGGTGACCGCCACGCGGAGGGGTTTCTTGGTGGTCATGGCGAGGCTCCGTCTGCTCATGGAAAGGGTCGCGCGGGTCCGTAGCCCGATCGAGGCCATGCTGCAACGCCGCAGACGCTTTGCGCGCTCCCCGGGCCGTGCTCAAAAGCGTCGCATGTTCGCGATCGACCCCGCCTTCCTGGCCACCTCCGAGCCCCTGGGGGACCTTGGGCTGTGCCACGCGCGCCTGCAGGGCGACACCCGCTGGCCCTGGATCGTGCTGGTCCCCCGGGCCGAAGGCCTGCGGGAACTCGAAGACCTGCCGGCCGCGGACCGCGCCCGGCTGATGGAGGAGATCGTCGCCGCGGGGGCCGCGGTCCGGGCCGTCGGCCAGGTCCTGGGCGTTCCGGTGGAGAAACTGAACCTGGGCGCGCTGGGCAATGTGACGCCGCAGCTCCACGCCCATGTGGTGGGCCGCCGCGCCGGCGACCCGGCCTGGCCCGGCCCCGTGTGGGGCGTGGGGACGGCCGTGGCCTACGGGCCGCAGATGCTGGCCAAGGCGACGGTCGCGGCCAGGGCGGCGCTGGGCCTCTAGTTCCGCCGCATGGTGACGGTCCGGCGGTCGCCGCGCTCGACCAGTTCGCCGGTCCAGCCGCCGTCGGCGTCGGCCTGCAGGGTCAGGACGGCGGAATCCGATCCCGGTCGCGCCGCGAAGCGCACGGTCAGCTGGCCGCCATAGCGCCGGAGCTCGTCGATAAAGCCGCTGGAGTTGGCCGCGCCCTTGCGGCGGGGATCGCGCCAGGCGCCCTCGAGGGTTCCCGAGCTCTTGTCCACCAGTTGCAGGTCGTAGAGCTCGCTCCCGCCGTCGCGGACGACCCAGCGGCCGTCCAGTGGCCCCTGCAGGCCCTGGGACATGGCGAAGGTGGCCCGCATGCGGGCCTCGTAGTTGCGGTCGGTCGGGGACGGCGGCGCGTCGGGGGTGCGGCCGGTCTCGTCGATCTGGACCGGGCCGTCGGCCCTCTGCGCGCCCGGCCTCGGCGGGTTCGGCGTCCACGTATCGGCCGGCGCGGCGGGGCGCGCATAGGGGAACGGGGCGCGGGGCGGGGCCGGCGGCAGGACGATCGGCGGCGGCGGAGCCAGGATCGACGGCGGCGGGGGCTCGGCCGCCGGAGCGGATTCCTCGGCGGGCGCAGGCTCGGCGGCCGGCGCCTGAGCCTGGTCGAGGAGGGCCCCGATCGGGTCGGCCACCTGGGCGGCGGCGGGTCCGGCCGTCAGCAGGGCGACGAAGACGGGGGCGAAAAGCTTCATGCCTCGGCGATGGCCTCGGCGACGGCGATCAGGCGCCGGGCTTCTTCCAGATGCAGGCGTTCGACCATCCGTCCCTCGACCTTCAGCACGCCTTTACCGGCGTTTTCCGGCGAATCGAAGGCCGCGACGATGGTCCGCGACCAGTCGACGGATTCGGGATCGGGGGTGAAGGCGCGGTTGGCGGCCTCGATCTGGCGCGGATGGATCAGGGTCTTGCCGTCGAACCCGAAGTCCAGGCCCTGGAGGCATTGGCGCTCAAGTCCCGCGTCGTCCTCGATGCCGTTGAACACGCCGTCCAGCAGGCACAGCCCGTGGGCGCGGCCGGCGGCGACGGCCAGGCCCAGGATTCCCTGCAGCGGCGCGCGCTCGACGGTGAGCTTGCAGCGCATCTCCTTGGCGAGGTCGTTGCCCCCGATCACCAGGGTCTCCAGCGGTCCGCCGAACCCGGCGATGGCGTCGAGGGCGAACACCGCCGCGCAGGTCTCCATCATCGCCCAGAGCCGGGCGCCGTCCGCAAGCTCCCTGGCGTAGGCGGCGAGGTCGGCCGGACCGTTCACCTTGGGGACCAGGACGGCGTCGGGCGACACGGAGGCGGCGGCCCTCAGGTCGTCCGCGCCCCAGGGCGTGTCGAGGCCGTTGACGCGGATCACCACCTCCCGCCGGCCGAATCCGCCGGCCTTCACCGCCGCGACGGCGAGGTCGCGGGCCTCGCCCTTGGCGTCGGGGGCGACGGAATCCTCGAGATCCAGGATCACCACGTCGCAGGCCAGGTCGCGCGCCTTTTCGATCGCCCGCGGATTGGCGGCGGGCATGTAGAGGGCGCTGCGGCGCGGGCGGGCGGCGATCACGTGGGCGGACCTTCCTTCGGCATGGCGAAGGGGTGGTTTTAGACTACAGTGGCCCCATGACCACCCGATACGACGCCGACGCCAAGAATGTGCTGGGAGGCGAGCTCCGGAGCTGCTCGCTCAATCCCGTGACGGGATTCTTCCGCAACGGCTGCTGCGAGACCGGGCCGCACGACACCGGCCTGCACACGGTCTGCGCGGTGATGACGGCGGAGTTCCTCAGCTATTCGAAGTCGGTGGGCAACGACCTGTCGACCCCGGTTCCCGACTACGCCTTCCCCGGCCTCAAGCCCGGCGACCGCTGGTGCCTTTGCGCCCCGCGCTGGAAAGAGGCGCTGGACGCCGGCGCGGCGCCCAAGGTGGTGCTGGAGGCGACCCACGAGGAAACCCTGGCCATCGTGCCGCTGGGCGTCCTGAGGGACCACGCGGTCAGCGCCTGAATCCCGCCGGGCCTGCGCCGCGTCAGTCCACCGGAACCCCGGTGTACCGCGCCCGGGGCCGGATCAGGCCGCCGGACTGCACCTGTTCTATGGCATGGGCGATCCAGCCGGCGCAGCGGGCTGTGGCGAACAGGGCGAAGGGTGCGTCGGTGGGCAGCCTGAGCGTGTCCGACAGCGCCACCAGGGCGAAATCGATATTGGGGCGCAGGCCGGTGAAGGCCTCGACGGCGGCGGCCAGCGAGACCAGCGGCGGGGTGGGCGCGAAGCGTTCCAGCAGGGCTTCCGCCCGGGGGTCCCGGTCGGGATAGAGCGGGTGGCCGAAGCCCGGCAGGGCGCGGTCCTCGGCGAGGCGGGCCACGATCGCCTCTCGCACGCCGAGCTGCTCCGCCTCGGAGACCAGGGCGCGGATCGCGGCGGGCGCGCCCCCGTGCCGGGGACCTGACAGGGTCGCCAGGCCGGCCAGGGCCGCGGCGGACAGGGAGGCGCCCGTCGAGGCCGCCACCCGCGCGGCGAAGGCCGAGGGGTTGAGCTCGTGATCGGCCAGCAGCACCAGGACCCTGCGGATCAGGTCGGCGCCCGGTCCGCCGGGGCCCAGGCCCCACGCCAGGGCGAGGCGGTTGTGGATCGGCCCGCCGCCAACCTGGCCGGCGATGGCGTCGGTGAGCACGTCCAGCAGGGTGGCGGCCTCCACGGCCAGGGCCAGCGGATGGCGACCCAGCGCCGGCGCGTCCTCCCCGGCCCGCGCGGCCAGGGCGAGGAAGGCGCGGGCGCGCATATCCGCGGCCTGCGGCGGCTGGGGCCGGTCGGTGCGCTTCAGCGCCGCGCCGTGGCCGCCGCGCAGCAGCCGGGCGACGGATTCCAGCGTCTCGGTCTCGGCGAGTTCGACGGCGTCGCGCCCGCGATAGAACAGCCGCCCGGCCGAGACCGTGGTGATGGCGGAGGCCAGCACGGGTTCGCCCCAGGCGATGGCGCCGGCGGCCACGTCGGAGACTTTGCGGCTGCGGGCCTTGCGCTGGGTCAGGGCCGCGATGTCGGCGGCGCGATAGAGGCTGCGGCGCGGGTCGTGCGGATCGATGCGGGTCTGCACCCGCCCCCGGCTGACATAGGCGTAGAGCGTCTGGGGCCGAACGCCCAGCCGTCGGCGGGCCTCGTCCGCCCCGATCCAGTCTGTGGTCTTCGTCGCCGGCATATATTGATTATGTTGATCAAGATTGACGGTTCCAGATTGTCCGCAAATATCCCGGCTCGCAAGGACGAATTCTCCCCATTCGTCCGCAAGTTGACGGAGGTCCGTCATGAGTGATGGATTGGAAGGCGTCGTCGCCGCCGACACCGTGCTGTCCGAGGTGGACGGCCAGGCCGGCCGGCTGATCATCCGCGGCCACGAGCTGGACGAGCTGGCCGGGCGGGTGCGGTTCGAGGACGTGACCCGGCTGCTGTGGTCGGGCTTCTTCGAAAACCTGCCCGACGACCTGGCGCCGGCCCTGGGCGCGGCCCGCGCCGAGGTGTTCGCGGAGGTCTCGGCCCTGGACACCGGCCTGCTCGACCGCACGCCGATCGAGGCCATGCGCGCGCTCACCGCCCGTCTCGCCGACGGCGACGACCTGGAGATCGCCTACAGGCTGACGGCCGCGCCGGCGGTGTTCACCGCCGCGGTGGTCCGCGCGCAGGCGGGGCTCGCGCCGATCGCGCCGGACCCGACCCTCACCCACGCCGCCGACATCCTGCGCATGCTGCGCGGAACCCCGGCGCCGAAGAACGAGGTCGACGCCCTGGACGCCTACCTGGTCACCGTCTCCGACCACGGGCTCAACGCCTCGACCTTCGCCGCCCGGGTGGTGGCCTCGACCCGCGCCGGCCTGACCTCGGCGGTGCTGGCCGGAATCTGCGCCCTGAAGGGCCCCCTGCACGGCGGCGCCCCCGGACCGGTGATCGAGATGCTGGACGGCATCGGCGCCAAGGAGAACGCCCGCGACTGGATCGCCGAGGCCCTGGCCCGCGGCGACCGGCTGATGGGCTTCGGACACCGGGTCTACCGGGTCCGGGATCCCCGGGCCGACGCCCTGAAGGCGGCCGTGCGCAGGATGGGCCAGGGCTCCAACGTCCTGCCCGGGCGGCTGGACTTCGCCGAGGCGGTGGAGGCGGCGGCCCTGTCGATCCTGAAGAGCCACAAGCCCGGCCGGTCGCTCGAGACCAATGTGGAGTTCTACACGGCCCTGCTGCTGGAGAGCCTGGCCTTCCCGCCCTCGGCCTTCACCTGCGTCTTCGCCATGGGCCGGGTGGCGGGCTGGCTGGCCCACGCCCGCGAGCAGCTGGCGGGCGGGCGGCTGATCCGCCCCGCCTCGCGCTATGTGGGGCCGATGCCGAAGGTGGCGGCCTGAGGGTCCTGCTGAGAGTCATTCGCGCTGGGGATGAGCGGCGCAAGGTCTTAGATACGGGCCATGACACCCGTTCACGGTCTTAGCCCCGCCGAAACCGCCGCCCTCACCCGCCGCGTGACCCTGATGTCGGTGGCCACCGCCGCCACGCTGGTGACGATCAAGGCGTTCGCCTGGCTCGCCTCGGGCTCGGTGGCGCTGCTGGCCTCGATGGCGGACTCGGGGCTCGACCTGCTGGCCTCGCTGATCACCTTCTTCGCCGTCCGCTACGCCGCGGCCCCGCCCGACGCCGAACACCGGTTCGGACACGGTAAGGCGGAAGCCTTTTCCAGCCTGGTCCAGGCCGGCCTGGTCTTCGCCTCGGCCGCCCTGATCGGCCAGGAGGCCATCCGCCACATGCTCACGCCCCACCCGCTGGCGAGCGAAGGCTGGGCGATCGTGGTGATGGCGGTCTCGACCGTTCTCACCGGCCTGCTGATCGTCGCCCAGACCCGCGTGCTGCGCCAGACCAGCTCGGTGGCGGTCTCCGGCGACCGGGCCCACTACGCCACCGACCTGGCCTCCAACATGATCGCCCTGGTCGGGATCGGCGCCTCGGCCATGCTGGGTCTGAACAATCTCGACGCCATCGCCGCCCTGGGGGTGACCGCGCTGCTGCTCTGGGGCGCCATCAGCGTGTTCCGCGAGGCCTCCAGCCAGCTCATGGACCGCGAGCTTCCCGAGGAACAGCGGGAGCGGATCGTCAGCCTGATCACCCAGGACGCCCGCCTCAGCGACGTGCACCAGCTCCGGACCCGCAGCTCCGGACCCTATGTCCACATGCAGATGCACGTGGACATGGACCCGGGGATCAGCCTGGAAGAGGCCCACGCCGCGATCGTCGCGGCCGAGAACCGGCTGCTGGCGGTCTTTCCTTCGGCGGACATCATCATCCACGCCGATCCCCGCGGCCGGGCCGAGCCCCATGGCGGCGCCTTCGCGGAATCGGCCGCGACCCATGCGCACGCCGAAGCCGCCGCCGCGTTTAAGTAAACGCGCCCTTAAGGGGTGAGCGTGTTCTTCTATTGAATTGATTCCCGTCGCTCAGAATGACCGTCGCCCGCATCCTGCATCACTTCCCGCTCGATCCCGCCTCCCGCCAGGTGCGCCTTGCCCTGGGCGAGAAGCGGCTGGCCTTCGTCGAGCAGCCGGTGCGCTACTGGGAGCGGCCGGCCGAACTGGTGGCGCTCAATCCCTCCGGCCTGACCCCGGTGATGACCGAGGGCGACCTGGTGCTCTGCGAGAGCCGGGCGATCCTGGACCACCTGGAGGAGGCCTATCCCGAGCCCCCGCTGCTGGGCCGCGACGCGGCCGAGCGGGCCGAGGCGCGGCGCCTGCTGCAGTGGTTCGACCGCAAGTTCGACTACGAGGTCGGCGGCTTCCTGCTGCACGAGAAGATGGAGAAGCGGCTCCTGGGCCTGGGCGCGCCGGACCTGGCCAGCCTTCGCCAGGGCCGCGAGGCGCTGCGCGCCCACATGGTCTACATGGAGAACCTGGTCGGGCGCCGCGAATGGCTGGCAGGCCGCAGGCTGTCCCTGGCGGACTTCGCCGCGGCGGCGCACCTGTCGGTGATCGACTATTTCGGAGACGTGCCGTGGAAGGACTTTCCCGGCGTGAAGACCTGGTACATGAAGCTCAAATCCAGGCCGGCCTTCCGGCCGCTTTTGGCCGACCGCTGGCCCGGCCTCGCGCCGGCGCCGCACTATGACGACCTCGACTTCTGACCTGATCCGGGAACGCGCGCTGGCGCTGGGATTCGACGCCTGCCGCTTCGCCTCGGCGGAGGACGCGTGGCCGGCCGGCGCACGGCTGGCCGAGTTCGTCGCGGCCGGGCGTCACGGCGAAATGGGCTGGATGGCCGAGACGCAGCAGCGGCGCGCCCACCCCACCGCCATGTGGAGCGGCGCGCGCTCGGCGGTGATGCTGGGCGTCAACTACGGCCCCGAGGTCGATCCGATGCTGGCCCTGGAAGACCCGTCCCGCGCGGCGATCTCGGCCTACGCCCAGGGCGACGACTATCACGAGCTGATCAAGGGACGGCTGAAGCAGCTGGGCGGCTGGATGGCCGGACGGTTCGGCGGCGAACTCAAGGTCTTCGTCGACACCGCCCCCCTGATGGAGAAGCCGCTGGCGCAGAGGGCCGGCCTGGGCTGGCAGGGCAAGCATACGAACCTGGTCAGCCGGCAGTTCGGATCCTGGCTGTTCCTGGGTTCGATCCTCACCGAACTCGACCTGCCGCCGGACCCGGCCGAGAGCGACCACTGCGGCCAGTGCCGGGCCTGCCTCGACATCTGTCCGACCGGCGCCTTCCCGGCCCCCTACCAGCTCGATGCGCGGCGCTGCATCTCCTACCTGACCATTGAGCTGAAGGGTCCGGTCCCGCGGGAATTCCGACCGGCCCTGGGCAACCGCATCTACGGCTGCGACGACTGTCTGGCGGTCTGCCCCTGGAACAAATTCGCCCAGCGGAGCCGCGAGCAGAGGCTGCACGCCCGCGACGCCCTGCGCGGCCCGGCCCTGGCCGACCTGGCGCGGCTGGACGACGCCGCCTTTCGCGCCCTGTTCGCCAAGAACCCGGTCAAGCGCATCGGCCGCGACCGGTTCGTGCGCAACGTGCTCTACGCGGTGGGCAATTCCGGCCGGCCGGGCCTGGCGGTCGAAGCGGAGCGGTTGCTGGACGATCCCTCGCCCCTGGTGCGCGGCGCGGCGGTCTGGGCGCTCGGCCGCCTGCTGGCGCCGGACGTCTTCGCGGCGCTGAAGCAGCGGCGCCTCCCCGGCGAGGCCGACGGGGAGGTCCGCGCGGAGTGGGCCGCCTAGGCGGCCTGCCTCAGGTCGTTCAGGGCGCGCGACAGGGCCCGCCAGTCCTTGGCCGGGAGCGTGCGCGCCGCGCCTGACTCCACCGCCTCATAGACCTCCGCGGGCGCGCCGGCCCGCATGTCGGCCAGCAGCATGACCCGCTCCTGCGGACTGGAGGCGGCCAGGATCAGCTTGAAATAGGCCACCAGCCGATCCAGCGGGATCTGGGCCTTGATCCGGTTGTGGATGGCTTCCAGCCGGCTGTCGTCGAACAGGGCGTGGAAGACCGGCAGGGCTTCTTCCTCCTCGCGGGCCATGTGCAGCAGGTCCTCGCCCAGATAGCGCGAATAGAGGAGATAGAGCCCGTGTCCGGCCGCCCGGCGCCCGGCGTCGCCGGCCTGTTCGACGGCGGCGATCGCAACCTCGAGGCTGTCGAAGGTCGCGAAGTGGTCCTCGTGGTCGTGGTCGAGCCGGACGCCGAGATCGCCGGCGCGTTCGCGCAGGATCACGTTGATCTCGCCGTCCTCGTGCTCAAGGTGCTTGCGGGCCAGCACCAGGTGGGCCCGCAGGTCGGCGAGCAGGTTGCCGACGCCGGCCGGGTCGCTCCAGTCGACGGCGCCCAGGCGGGTCAGCAGGGCGGTGGAGCCCAGGCGCAGGCCCTTGTGGATCGGGCCGTAGAAGTCGTGACGTTCAGACATGGTATCTCCTTTTCCGGACGCCCTTGCGCCGGAGTTCCAGGGTTGACGAAGGTGTGGGTCGGCGCGGTTCAGGCGCCTGCGGGCAGAGGGCCTCTCGACCAGGCGGCGAGCACGTCGCGCGCCGTGCGCTGCTGGTCGGCCATGATCTCCGGCGAGGCCGGCGTCCTCACGGCGAGCTCGACCACATAGCCGTTGGGATCGCGGAAATAGGTCGAGCGGATGAACTTGTGGTCCGAGGGACCCCGCACCTCCAGGCCGCGAGCCCGGGCGGCCGCCACCGCCGCCTCGACCGACGCTTCGTCGGCGTCCAGCGCCACGTGCAGGTCGAAATCGTGCTGCGGCTTGAAGTCGAAGGCCTGATCCGGGACCTCGAAGAAGGCCAGGAACGAGCCGTCGCGGATCGCGAAGAAGGTGTGCAGGGCGTGCACCGGCCGGCCGGTGGCGCTGGTGTCCAGTTCGAGCGCGGCGGCCAGGGGCAGGCCGATGACCTCCTCGTAGAAGGCCCGCGTCTCCTCGGAGTCGCGGCAGCGGAAGGCCATGTGGTGCAGAGACTTGGTCATGGGGTCCTCAGGCCGATTGGCGCTGCTGGTCGCGCAGCATGTTCACCAGGCCGTTCCAGGCCTCGTGGGTTTCCGTCCAGCAGGGCCGCTCGCGCATGGCGGACATCCAGCGGCCGACATTGGGCCAGGGCGAAAGGTCGAAACCGATCCAGTCGCCGATGGAGACATAGGACGCGCCCATGAGGTCGGCGATCGTCGGGGCGTCTCCGCAGAGGAACGACTGGTCGGCCAGTCCGGCGTCGAGAACGGCCAGCCAACGTTCGGAACGCTCCTGGGCCCGGCGCAGCAGGTCGGCCTGGGTCATCGGGTTGGCGAAGCCGTATTCCGGCAGGATTCGGGAATAGACCAGGCCGTATCCGAAGTCCCGGTAGAAGCCGGTGTTGAACCAGTCCATCGCCTGGTTCACCCGGGCGCGGGCCAGGGGATCGGTCGGATAGGACGGGTCGCCGGCCATGTCGGCCAGGTGCTTCAGGATCGCCGAAGACTCGGTGAGGGTGAAGGCGCCGTCCTGCAGCACGGGGACGGCCTGGTTGGGATTGATCGCCGCGTATTCGGCGGTCTTGTGTTCATCCTGGAACAGGCTGACCGGCACGAGGTCCGCCTTGATCTTGGCCTCGTGGAGAAACATCACGACCGGGCGGGACGTCGTCGAGATCGGATCGTAGTACAGTTTCACGGCAAGCACTCCTTGACCTCGCCGGGCGACACCCAGGCAAGTTGAAGACGGGGAACGCGGAGAACAACCGGCGCCGGGACTTGAGCGCCTGGGCATCCAACTAATCCGACATAACGCCGGTCTCAATCCGCACTATTGCCAATCGGGACTGCAGAAATGCAGTATCGGCGCATGGATTGGGACGACCTCCGCTACATGCTCGCGGTGGCGCGCTCGGGGTCGGCCTTGAGCGCGGCCCGGGTCCTGGGCGTGAACCAGTCGACGGTGATCCGCCGGATCGTCCAGGCCGAATGCGCGGTCGGCGCCCAGCTTTTCGAACGACAGCGGACCGGCTACAGGCTCACCGAGCTCGGCCGGCAGGTGGTGGAGACCGCCGAACGGGTCGAGGCCGAGATCACCACGCTGACCAACCTGCTGGAGGCCCAGCAGCGGGCGTTGGGTGGGGTGGTCCGCCTGACCCTGAGCGAGACCCTGGCCAACCGGCTGGTGGCGCCGGGCCTGCTGCAGTTCCAGAAGCGCTATCCCGCGGTCCTGGTCGAGCTGATCACGGAGGACCGCCGGCTCGATCTGGCCCGCGGCGAGGCCGACATCGCCCTGCGCGCCGGATCGCGGCCGGAGGGCGCCGGCGTCGTGGCGCGCAGGATGCCCGACGCGGCGTGGAACCTGTACTGCAGCCGGGCCTATGCGGCCGAGAACGGCGCGCCCGCCCGGCGCGAGGAGATCCCGGGCCACGCGATCATCGGCATGGAGGGTCGGATGGCCGGCCTGCCGGCGCCCCTGTGGCTGCAGGCCTCCGCGCCCGACACCTTCATAAGGTTCCGGTCCAACAGCCTGACCAATCTGGTCTCGAACCTCCGCGCCGGCCTGGGCCTGGCGACGCTGCCCTGCTTCGTGGGCGACGGAGAGCCGGACCTGATGCGCTGCCTGCCGCACATTCCGGAGCTGGATTCCGAGGTCTGGCTGGTCATTCGCGAAGACCTGCGGGCGACGCCGCACATCCGCGCCTTCGCCGACTTCCTGGCCGACTACGTGCACGGGCAGCGCGCCCGGCTGAGTGGCGCGGCCTGATCAGCTCCGCCAGCTCGGCGCCGCGTCGGCGCCCTGGGCCCGCTTGGCGGCCTGGAAGCCTTCCCTGGCCTGCAGCCGCGACCAGTAGTCGGCCACGGCGGGGCTGAAACGCTCATCGAGGCCCAGGGTCTGGGCCAGCAGCAGCGCATAGCCCACCGAAATGTCGGCGCCGGTGAAGCGGCCGGCGCAGCACCAGCCGCCGCCCTCCGCCAGCCGGGCGTCCACGGCGCGCAGCCGGGCGACGAACCAGCGGCCATAGTCCTCGGCCACCTGGGGGTTGCGGCGCTCCCGGGGCTCCAGCCGCGTGTAGCGGAGCACCAGGGTCTGGGGAAAGGTCAGCGTCGCCTCGCCGAAGTGCAGGCCGTTCAGCCAGGCGCCATAGGCCGGGTCGCCGGGCTCCACAGACAACACCGTGGGACCGTCGCGGGTGGCCAGGTACTGCACGATGGCCGCAGACTCCGTCATCCGCGTCTCGCCGTCCACCAGCAGCGGGATGGTGCCCAGCGGGTTCTCCTGCAGGTACTCCGGGGCCAGGGCCCGGGGCGGGAACGGCAGCATCTTCAGGTCATAGGCGAGGCCCAGCTCCTCCAGCGCCCAGAGGGCGCGGAAGGAGCGGGCGTCGGCGCAGTGATAGAGGGTCAGCATCCTCAGTCGACGAAGGCGGCGGCGCGCTTCTGCATGTTGGACATCACCGCCTCGACCTGGTTGGGCGACCCGATCAGCGCGGTCTGCTCGCGGCTTTCCTCCATCAGGATGGTCTGCTGGTCGGCGTCCGGCGCGAGGTCCAGCAGGCGCTTGGCGGCCCGGATGGCGTGGGGGTTCTTGCCGGCGATCTCCGCGGCCAGGGCCAGGGCCTCGGCGCGCGGGTCGTCGCAGACCCGGGTGGCGAAGCCGAGCTTCAAGGCCTCCTCGCCGTTGAAGATGCGGCCAGTATAGGTCAGCTCGCGGGCGACGTCGTCGCGCACAAGGCGCTTCATCAGCACCAGTCCGGCCATGTCGGGCACCAGGCCCCACTTTATCTCCATCACCGCCATGCGGGTGTCGGCGGTGACGAAGCGGATGTCGGCGCCCAGGGCCAGCTGGAAGCCGCCGCCGAAGGCCACGCCGTGGATGGCGGCGATCACCGGCACGGTCTGTTCGCGCCAGACCATCACCGCGTGCTGGGCCCGGTTGGAGCCGCCGGCGGTGCGCTTGGCCGTCACCAGCGCCTCGCCCGTGGAGGACTGGCCGCCGCTGCGCTCGCCCGAGGCCATCTTGCCGAAATTGCCCATGTCGAGCCCGGCGCAGAACGCCCGGCCCTCGCCGGAGAGCACGATGACCCGGACGCCTTTTTCGGTCTTCAGGCGCTCGCCGGTGTCG
This sequence comes from Phenylobacterium sp., assembly GCA_036279815.1. Classification (GTDB taxonomy): domain Bacteria; phylum Pseudomonadota; class Alphaproteobacteria; order Caulobacterales; family Caulobacteraceae; genus Phenylobacterium. The sequence continues at coordinate 25,102 of DASUIJ010000327.1, forward strand.
ACCAGGGCCTGAAACATGGCGTCGTCGAGGGCGTTCATCTTGTCGACGCGGACCAGACGGACGTCGGCGACGCCGTTTTCGATCGTGACCTGGATGCGGTCTTCCATGGGGGTCTCCTTCAGGTCTAGGCCGCGGACACGGCCACGTAGCCGGCGCGGGGGAAGTGGATGTTGAGGCGGCCGAGTCCCTCGGCCTCCCGGGCGATGACCACCCGTTCGGAATTGGCGGCGACCAGGTCGCCGGCGATGGGGTCGCGGCCGTAGTCGTCGGCCATCACCACCACCGGCGCGCCGGGCTCCAGGCCCAGGGGATCGGCGGGATCGTGCAGGGGCGCCAGGGCGGGCTCGGACTCACGCGCGATATCCAGGGCCTCCTGGCCGGTGATCTCGGTGCGGGTCCCGTGGCCGATGGCCTGCATCCGCTCGCGCCAGGCCGGCAGGCGGGCGAAGCCCTCGGTGAGCCGGGCGTAGGTCTCCGGCAGGCTGCGGCCCAGCCACCAGATGTTCATGTAGGCGGCGACGTCGACCAGGCCCGGAGACCGGCCGGTGAGATAGGGGGCGTCCTCCAGTCCCTGCTCGATCCAGCCGGCATGGGCGCGCCACTGGCTGCGCATCGGCGCGGCGGCGGCGGCCATGGCGGCCACGTCGAAGGGCCGGCCCGACAGCTTCTCGCGGTCGGCGATGAAGTCCTTGGGCGTCATGTGGCCCAGCTCGCCGAAGATGATCGGCACGGTGACCTGGAAGAACAGCCGGTCGCACCAGAGATTGACCGCCCAGCCGAGGCCCCGCGCCGTCGGCGGGTCGGGAACCCGGCGCTCGATCTCGGCCAGGATCACCTGGCTGTCGCAGTAGATGTCGGCGCCGATCTGCATCACCGGCGCGCGCCGGTAGCCGCCGGTCAGCGGCAGCAGGTCGGGCTTGGGCAGCATGTTCGGCGTCAGCACCGAGGACCAGGACAGGTCCTTCATGCCGAGCATCACCCGGACCTTCTCGGAGAAGGGCGAGGTGTCGTAGTGGTGCAGAATGATGCCGCTCATCGGGTCCCCGGCCGGCGGCCTCCAGCGGGCCGCCTTTCACCCCTAGGCTGTCACGGATCGAAGGCCGGGAAAACCGTGACGCCGCGTCAGTGACGGCCTTCTTCGGTCAGGATGGCGACGGCGGGGGTTCCGGAGACGCTCTCCAGGATCGGGGCCTCGTCGAACACCGCCCGGCCCCTGCCGTCGCGGCGGTCGAGCTCCTGGCGGATCGCGGCGTGCCGCCGGGCGTCGAGCTTCCAGCCCGCGACGCAGGCGCCGCCCAGCATGACGAAGAAGATCGGGCCGGCGATATAGACCCATTCCAGCCGGCGGATGGCCTCCGGACTGTTGTGGTAGCCCTCGCGCGCCACATAGCCGAGCGCGCCCAGCAGCGGGAAGGTCAGGCCGATGGAGAAGGCGGTGGCGATCTTCGCGGCGAGGGAGTTGAGGGCGTAGATCAGGCTGATCCGCTCCTGGCCCTGCTCCAGCCGGACCTGGTCGCCCACGTCGGCCAGCATGGCGCGGATCATCAGGTCGAATCCGGCGGCCATGAAGCCGCACCAGAACATCACCGGGATGGCGGCCGCCACGTCGCCCTTGGGCGTCACCATCACCAGGCACAGGCCCAGGGAATAGGCGGTGGAGGTGACCATCAGGGTCCGGTGCTTGCCCAGCCGACGCGCCAGCAGGGCGGTCAGGGGCGCGCCCGCCAGGCCGGCGATCACGTAGACCAGCAGCAGGATGGAGGCGATGCTGGTGGTGTATTCCCGCGCCTCCACGAAGAAGAACAGGTAGAGCGCGCTCATCCAGCCCGGACCCAGGGTCAGGCACATCTGGGCGAGGAACAGGCGCAGCAGGTCGGGCTTGATCAGCAGGCCCACATAGTCGCGCAGGCGGAAGACCTCGCCCGCCGCGTCGATGGTGATCGGCTCGCGGGTGGTGAACACGCAGGCCGCCACGGTGATCGGCGTGATCCAGAAGACCGCCCAGCCCATGTCCTGCACGGCGGTGGCGTCGGAGCGGCCGAGCATGCCGGCGACGATCGGGATCACCAGCACCGCCACGGCGCCGGTCACCCCCACGGTGGCCACCACCCCGAAGACCCGGCTGCGCTCATGGTACTCGGTGGCGAGGTTGGCGCCCCAGGCCGAATGGCCCAGTCCCAGGATCGAGGTGGCGAGGTAGTAGATCAGCAGCCAGCCGATCAGGTAGCCCATGCCGATGCCGGCGTCGGCCAGGAACAGGGCGTAGACCGCGGCCATCAGGATCGGCGCCCCGACCGCCATCCAGAACCGGTAGCGGCCGAACCGTGTCTTGGTGCGGTCCATGATCACGCCCAGCACCGGATCGACGAAGATGTCGATCAGGCGGACGGTCATCCAGGCGCCGCCGACCACCGCCAGGCTGACGCCCAGGTGGCGGGCGAAATAGGGGGGCAGATAGACCGACACGGCGACGGCGAGCGCCCCCATCGGCAGGTTGGCCGCCGAGAATCCCAGGATCGTGGGCAGCGAAAGTCGCCGGCCCGTCGCCGTATCCGAATCCAAACCGCCGTCTCCTCGCCCGTCCGTATGCTCGCCGAAGCACTGAGCGGCGTTCGGAGGCGAAGAGCAAGTTACGAGTCGTCAACGGTAGCGGATCAGGGCCTCCTGCGCGGCGGAGGCGACCAGCCGTCCGTCGCGGGTGAAGATCGAGCCGCGGTTGAAGCCCCGCCCGCCCGAGGCCGAAGGGCTGTCCTGCACATAGAGGTGCCACTCGGAGAAGTCCGACGGATGGTGGAACCACAGGGCGTGGTCGAGGCTGGCCACCTGCAGGCGCCCGGAATCCCACTCCACCTCGTGCGGCCTGAGCGAGGCGTCCAGCAGGGTCATGTCGGAGGCGTAGGCCAGGGCGCACTGGTTGGCCGGGACCTCCGGGCCCACGGACCGGCGCGAGCGGAACCAGCACATGTCGATGGGCGGCAGCTTGCCCTTGAAGCCGGGCGGCGGCGGATCGCAGGGGCGAACCTCCACGGGCCAGATCCGGCGGCTGGCCGGATCCAGGCCGGCCTCGGCGCGCAGCTCCTCCTCGTTCCTGAGGTCTTCGGGCGGCGGCGGCTCGGGCATCTGGAGCTGGTGCTCGAAGCCGGTCTCCGGGGTCTGGAACGAGGCGGCGAGGTTGAAGATCTGCTTGCCGTGCTGGATCGCCACCACCCGCCGGACGGCGAAGGAGCCGCCGTCGCGGGCCCGGTCCACCTGGAACAGGATCGGGATCTTCGGATCGCCGGGCCGGATGAAATAGGAATGCAGCGAGTGGCAATGGCGGCCGTCGATCGTGCGGTAGGCCGCGGCCAGGGCCTGGGCCACCACCTGCCCCCCGTAGATGCGGCGATGGCCGTCGCCCGGCGTCTGTCCCCGGTAGAGGTCGAGGTCGATGGCCTCCAGGTCGAGGATGTCGAGCAGTTCGTTGGGCTCGGCCATGGTCAGAACCTCGCCCTGGGCATGTCTTTCAGGAGCGGGGCCGCCCGGTCCTTGTCCGACAGGGTCACCTCGCCCTCGGCGAAGCCCCAGTCGATGCCGATCTCGGGGTCGTTCCAGGCCAGGGCGCCCTCGGTCTGCGGCGCGTACTCGCCGTCGACCTTGTAGGCGATCATGCAGTCGTCGACCAAGGTGCAGTAGCCGTGGGCGAAGCCGCGGGGCACCAGCAGCTGCTCGCCGCCCTCGGCGCTCAGCCTGGCCGAAACCCACCGGCCGTAGGTGGCCGAGCCGTGCCGGACGTCCACCGCCACGTCCAGGATCACGCCCTGGATCGCCCGGATCAGCTTGGCCTGCGGATGCGGCGCCTGCTGGAAGTGAAGGCCGCGCACGGTGCCGGCCCTGGCGTTGAAGGCCTGGTTGTCCTGCACGAAATCCAGGTCCAGCCCCGCCGCCTCCATGGCCTTGCGGCTCCAGGTCTCGGAGAACCAGCCGCGCGCATCGCCATGGCGCTTGGGCGTGATAAGCAGGACCTCGGGAATGGCCAGCGGCGCGATCGTCGTCATGGAGCCTCGACGGTTGGGAGAAGTGGGAGCGATGGCGCGGGACGGCGCGAAAGACAAGCCCGCGGCGTCTCCCAGGGTGACGGTTATGGTGCTGGCCTATCAGAGCGGGCCGCACCTGGAACCCTGCCTGGCCGCGCTCGAGGCCCAGACCTTCGCCGACCACGAGATCCTGCTGATCGACAACGCCTCCACCGACGGCGCGCCCCAGGCGGCGGCCCGCGCCCATCCGGCGGCGCGCTTCATCCAGGCGGGATCGAACCTGGGATTCGCGGCCGGCATGAACCTGGGGGCGCGGCAGGCCCGGGGCCGATGGCTGGCCCTGATCAATCCCGACGCCTTCGCCGATCCCGACTGGCTGGAGCGGCTGATGGCGGCCACGGAGGCCTTTCCCGAGGTCCGCTGCTTCACCTCCCGCCAGCTGCTGGCGGACGATCCGGGCCGGCTGGACGGCCTGGGCGACGTGATGTCGATCACCGGCTTCCCCTGGCGCGGCGGCTATCGCCATCCCGACCCCGGCCCCCTCGCCCCCGGCGAGGTGTTCTCCGCCTGCGGCGGGGCGATGCTGATCGAGGCCGGCCTGTTCTCGCAGCTCGGCGGCTTCGACGAGCGGCTGTTCTGCTATGGCGAGGACGTCGACCTGGGCTACCGCCTGCGTCTCCAGGGCGAGCCGACCCTGCTCATCCCCGACGCCGTGGTCCGCCACCATGGCGGCACGGCCTCGGGCGGCCCGCGCTCCGACTTCGCGGTGTTCCACGGCACCCGCAACCGGCTGTGGGTCTATGTGAAGGACACCCCGGCGGTGCTGCTGTGGCTCACCCTGCCCCTGCACGTCGCGGCGACGATCGCCCTGTTCGCCCGCCACGCCACGCGCGGCGAGCTGGCGGCGCCGTGGAAGGGCCTGATGGCGGGGCTGAAGGGGATCGGCGTCGCCCTGGGGGCGCGTCGCGAGGCTCAGGCCGCGCGGACCGTCGGCTCGTGGGAGATCGCCCGGGCCATGACCTGGAACCCGCTGGACCTGCTGCTGCGCCGCGCCGTCATTCGCCGGCCGCCGCCCAGTCGATGAGCCGGGCCATGAAGGCCGCGCCGCGCTCCATCTGGCTCAGCTCGACGAACTCGTCCGGCTGGTGGGCCTGGTCGATGGAGCCCGGTCCGCAGATCACGGTGGAGAACCCCGCAGTCTGGAACTGGCCGGCCTCGGCGGCGAAGGCCACCACCCGCGGCGGGCCGTTGTCGCCCGCCAGCCGCCGCGCGAAGGCCTCGGCCGCGCCGCCCTCCTCGGGGGCCAGGGGCGGGGTGTTGGAGCGGCGCTCGAGCACGACGCCGCAGTGGGGGAAGCGGGCTTTCAGGGCGGCGTCCATCCCGGCGACCTGGGCGTAGAAGCCGGCCAGGATCTGGTCGGGGTCGAGACCCGCCTGGCAACGCAGGTCGAACAGGAACGAACACTCCCGCGCCAGGATGTTGCCGGCCGTCCCGCCGTTGACGACGCCGATGGTCAGGGTGGCGTGCTTCGGCGTGAAGGGCGAGGCGGGGTCGGCCTCGCGCTCCAGCCTCGCGGCCAGGTCGGACAGCGCCGCCATCAGCTTCACCGCCTCCATCACCGCCGAGACGCCCAGCTGGGTCTGGCTGGAGTGGGCCTCGTGGCCGGTGACCGTGACCTTGAAGGTGGAGATGCCCTTGTGCCCGCCGACCGCCTCCATGTTGGTGGGCTCGCCCACCACCACCAGGGCGGGGCGGGGCAGTTCGGCGGCGATCACCGCGATCATGTCCGGCGCGCCCAGGCAGCCGACCTCCTCGTCATAGGAAAAGGCCAGGTGCACCGGCTTCTTCGGCCGGGCCGCCAGGATGTCGGGGGCGGCGGCCAGGGCCAGGGCCAGGAAGCCCTTCATGTCGCAGGTCCCGCGGCCATAGAGCCGGCCGTTCCGTTCAGTCAGGGTCCAGGGATCGCTGGACCAGGGCTGACCGTCGACCGGCACGACGTCGGTGTGCCCGGAAAGCGCGATCCCGCCGTCGGTCCCGCCGTCGTGCGCGGGGATGGTCGCGACGAGATTCGCCTTGGTCCCGTCCTCGTTCGGCAGGATCGTGGGCGTCAGGCCGAGTCGCCGCAGCTCGGTCGCCACGACGTCGATGAGCTCGAGGTTCGACCCGCGGCTGGTGGTGTCGAGGCTCACCAG
>DASUIJ010000328.1:0-15596 GCA_036279815.1 Phenylobacterium sp.
GCGGGCGCGATTGGCGGCGGTGTCGGGAATGGGTCCGTTCGTGGTCGGGCCGGCGGCCACCGTCGCGCTGACATTCGCTCCAAGGGCGCCCGCGTCATAGGTCACGGGCTCGGGGGCGGCGAAGGCCTGATAGGTCGCGGCGTCCGCGAAGGCGGTGCGCACGTCGACCATGGCGTCGCGGATCGCGTTGTCCTGGCACGACTTGCCCAGATTGCCCCGCAGCGGCGCCTCCTCGCCAATCTGGCGGCAGACATCCTTGGCCGCGGCGACGATGCGGTGCTTGAGCGTGTCCCGATCGGCGGCCTGTGTCAGGTTGAGATCGGCGTAGCTTACGGTCTGGGACGCCGAGGTCGGGCGCTCGCCGCGGCTGTGGCCGGTGATGACCAGTTCCTCGACGGCCTGGGCGAAGGCGGGGGCGCTGGCGACCGTCAACGCGGCGGCCAGACTCAAGAGAGGGAGAATACGCATATTGCGGCTCCTGTTCAGGACCGCGACGGGAGAGTTCCGGTCCGGCGGCCCACTGCTAGTTGCTGCAACGGTGGAGCCGCGCGGAAGTTCCGCGCCTTGCGGGGCGAGCCGTGGCGACCGTAGGGTGATCACCGACAGGCATCACCGGAGTGACCCATGCCCCAGATCACCGCCAACGGCATCGCGCTGGAGTACGACATCCACGGCCCGGAGGCCGGCGATCCCGTGCTGCTGATCATGGGTTTCGGCGCCCAGATGACCCAGTGGTCGCCCCAGTTCATCGGCGAACTGACCGGCCGCGGCTACCGGGTGATCGTGCATGACAACCGCGATGTGGGCCTGTCGGAGAAGTTCGACGCCGCCGGCGTCCCCGACATGCAGAAGGTCTATGGCGCCCTGATGAGCGGCCAGACGCCGGACGTGCCCTACACCCTGGACGACATGGCCGCCGACAGCGCCGGCCTGCTGGACGCGCTGGGCGTCGAGCGCGCCCATATCGTCGGCGCCTCCATGGGCGGGATGATCGCCCAGATGGTCGCGGCCAACCATCCGGAGAAATCCTTGTCCCTGGTCTCGGTGATGTCGACCACCGGCAATCCCGCCCTGCCGCCCGCCAAGCCCGAGGCCATGGCGGTGCTGATGACCCCTTCCCCCGATCCGGCGACCGACATGGCGGCCTATGTCGCCAATGGCGTGAAGGGCCAGAAGGTGATCGGCAGCCCGGGCTATCCGACCGAGGAAGCGGTGACCGCCGAGCGCGTGAAGAACAACGCCCTGCGGTCCTACTATCCGGTCGGCCGCAGCCGGCAGATGTCCGCGATCGTGGCCAGCGGCGACCGCCGGGGCGCGCTCGCGGCCATCACCGTCCCGACCGTGGTGATTCACGGCGCCGACGACCCTCTGGTGCCCGTCGAGGGCGGCAAGGACACGGCAGCGACCATCCCCGGAGCCGAGCTGCACATCGTGCCGGGCATGGGGCACGACCTGCCGGCCCAGATCATCCCGCAGATCTGCGACCTGATCGAGCTTGCGACTGCGCGGGCGCGGGCCGTGGCCTGATTGTCGCGCAACGGGCGGAAATCGCCGTAAGGCGACGCTTCGGCTGAACCCCTGTCCCCACTGTGCGCTATAGACAGGGCATGTGGGATTGGAAGATGCGGGCTTTGTTCCTGGGCACGAGCGTCGCCACCGTCATCGGCCTGTCGGCCGGCGGCGCGATGAAGCCTGTCGCCTCGGACTTCCAGACCGGTCCCCGCAGCCTGACGCCCGCTTCGGTCCGCCGCGCGACCTCCGACTGGAGCGAGGCGGTCAACTGGACGAAGTACGGCGCGGATCTGCCCGACTACGTGATCGGCGCCGACTGGGTCACCGCAGAGATTCCCATGATCGAGATGGAGTCCGAGCCGGTTGCCGAGGCCGCCCCGCCCCCGCCGCCCCCGCCGCCGCCCGAGCCGCCGAGGCAGATGATCGAAGACGACCGGCAGGCGCCCGCGCTCAGCTATCCCTCGGTGGGCGGCGATATCCTGGCCGGAATGGACAGCTACGCGCCCCCGACGCCGCCGCGGGACCCCGGCCCCACGTCGCTGGACAACTGAGCCCCTCGCCTTTCGCGCCCCCAGCCTCTAGAGGGGGCGGATGACCGAAGACGCCGTCCAGATCGTCGCGCGCGGACCCCGCGCCACGGCGGAAGCCGCCGCCGCCGCCATCGACTCCGATCCGTTCCTCGAGAGCGTGACCTATTCCATCCTGGAGGAGGACGAGGAGCACGATGTCTGGCGCATCGACGCCTTTCCGACCACCGGGGAGGAAGCGCGGGGCCTGACCGCCAGGCTCGCCGGCTATCCCGGACTGAAGACGGTTGTCGAGAAGCTGGCCGACGCCGATTGGCTGGCCATGTCGCTGTCCGGTCTGCCGCCGGTGCGAGCCGGCCGGTTCTTCGTCTTCGGGGCGCATGACAAGGGCCGCGCGCCACCCAACGCCGTGAACCTTCGCATCGAGGCGGGCGCCGCCTTCGGCACCGGCCACCATGGCACCACGGTGGGATGCCTGTTCGCCTACGACGCGCTGCTGAAGGCCCGCCGGTTCGAGAAGGTCCTGGACGTGGGCGCGGGCACGGGCGTGCTCGCCATCGCCGCGGCCCGCACGGGATCGCGCGTGGCGGTCGGCACCGACATCGACCGCCCCTCGGTCCGAATCGCCGGCGAGAACGCCAGGCTCAACAAGGCCGGCGCGCGCTTCGTCCACGCCTCGGGCCTGGGCCACCGGTCGGTCCGCAGGGCCGCGCCCTACGATCTGGTGTTCGCCAACATCCTGGCGCCGCCGCTGGTCGCCCTGGCCCAGGACATCAAGGGCGCGCTCAGGCCCGGCGGGACCGCGATCCTCTCGGGCCTCCTGCGCACCCAGGAGCGCAGGGTGTTCGCCGCCTATCGCTCGCGGGGTTTCCGGCTGGCGCGCCGCATCCATCGCGACGCCTGGGCGACGCTGGTGCTCACGCGGGCCTAGCAACCTATCGCCTCCCGCCGGCGTTCCTCCGCCCGAACGGCGACACTGTCGCCCTGGAGGATTGCCATGAGCACTGAAAACGAACCCCGAGTGGAACGTACCGTCGTCGAGCAGCCGGCGGTGATCCGCCGCGAGGAAGTGCGCGTCCGAGAGGGCGGCGGCGCGACCGGCTGGTGGATCGCGACCATTGTCGCCGTGGTGGCGGTGATGGGCCTGATCTTCGTCTATGCGAACCGACCCGGCGACGCCGACCTGCAGGCGGCCCAGGATGCAGGCCGCGCCCAGGCGGCGGTCGAAAACGCCGCCGCCCAGGCCCAGAGCGCCGCCCAAAGCGCCAGCGCCGCGTCGGCCAACGCCGCCGACAGCATGGCCCGCTCGACCCAGGCGGCCGCCGCCAGCGCCGGAGCCTCCGCGGACCGTGCGGCCCAGGCCGCCGACAGCGCGGCGACCACGGCCAGCAACGCAGCCAGCAACGCGGCCGCCGAAGCCGCGCCCGAAAACCCGCAATAATCGGGAGAGAGCCGAGCGCCGGACGCCCCCGCGGGGCGTCCGGCGTCAGGCTGTGGTGAGCCCGGCCTTCAGGGCCTCGCGCCAGTGGGCGAGGCGCTCGGCCAGGCGCTGGTTGAGAATGTAGGCGCTGACGTCCTCCAGCTCGATCACCTCGACCGGCGCGAACTCGAAGGCCTCCTCGCCGTGAGCCTTCCAGGCCGCCTGCATCGCCTTGTTGCGATGCGACCCCATGCGCAGGCCGAACCAGATGGAGTTCTGCTGGCTGTCCAGGTTCCGGCTGGTCCCGACCCAGGTCTCTCCCGTGGCCGCGCACCGCACGCTGAACACGCCCGCACGGACCTTGCGTTCCTTGAACGCGTTGGTGATCTCGCGACGGCGCTGCTTTTCCATGACCCGGACCTCTGACTGGAGGCAGGGTTTTACGCCTTTCCCGCCTCCAGTCAATTATACCCGGATATAAATTATCAGATCCGGGCGGCCCAGTCCTCCTCGGTCAGGGCATAGAGATAGGTGTCGCGCCACGCGCCCTTCACCATCCGCTCGCGGCGCAGGAGGCCCTCGCGGCGCATGCCGAGCTTGCGCATCACGCGCCAGGAGCCGCGGTTGCGCCGGTCGCAGGTCGCCACGATCCGGTGCAGGCCCAGGATGTCGAACCCGGCGGTCATCATCGCCAGCGCCGCCTCCGACGTCAGGCCCCTGCGCCATTGCGGCCGGGCAAGGCAGTAGCCGATTTCCGCCGTGCGCTGCTCGGCGTCGACCACCCACAGCCGGATCGACCCGATCATCTGCCCGGTGGCCTTGAGCTCCATAGCCAGGCTGACATCGTGCCGCGGCCACCGGCTCTGCGCCTCTATCGCCTTGCCCAGGAAGACGTCGGTGTCCGCCTCGGAGTTCGGCCCCCACACCATGTAGCGCGACACCATCGGGTCGGAGCCGTAGGCGTGAACGTCGTCGCGATCCTCGGGACGAAAGGGACGCAGGCGCAATCGCTCGGTCTCCAGGGGAAACCAGGGCGGCGTGTCTTCAGCTTGAGGGGTCATATCGAGCTCTCCGAAAAAGGGATCGGGCGGGCTCTTCATTCAGACCCCGGCCGAGTTGGCGGGGTCTGGTCGTCAGGCGGCGGCTTAAGGCGCGCGAAGACGAACGACCCCGATGGGACCGTAGGAGTTCGAGCAAGCCTGGGCGCGGAGTCGGACCATGGGCAGGTTTTTGCGCGTTCAGGCTGCAAAGAGCAAGGGGCGCCCTTGGCCCTGCCGTCTGGAACGGCTTACATGCCGGACATGCATCAGACCTTCACTGAATCCACCGACCGCTCCTTCGGCCCCCGGCACGTGCCGCTGATCCGCGAAGCCATGAAGGCCCAGGGTCTCGACGCCTTCCTGGTGCCGCACGAAGACGAGCACCAGAACGAGTACCTGCCTGAGGCCAACGACCGGCTGGCCTGGGCCACCGGCTTCACCGGCTCGGCCGGCGCCGCGGTGATCCTGAAGGACAAGGCCGCGGTGTTCGTGGACGGCCGCTACACCCTCCAGGTTCGCGACCAGGTGGACACCGGACTGTTCGAGATCCGCGACCTCGTGGAGGGCGGTGTTCCCGCCTATCTGGAAACCGCCACGGCCAGGGGCCAGGTGGTGGGCTACGACCCGCGGCTGCACAGCCCCGACGCCCTGGAGCGCCTGAAGACCGCGGTGGCCAGGTCCGGCGCCGAACTGAAACCCGTCGCCGCCAATCCGCTGGACCAGGCCTGGGGCGCCCAGCGTCCCGGCCAGCCTACCGCCCCCGTGGTCGCGCAGCCCCTGGACTATTCCGGCGAGAGTTCCGCGGACAAGCGGGCGCGCATCGGATCGGCGATCTCGGGCATGGGGGCCGACGCCGCCGTGCTGACCGCGCCCTCCTCCATCGCCTGGCTGTTCAATGTGCGCGGCGGCGACGTGATCCGCTCTCCCCTGCCGATCGGCCAGGCCATCCTGAACAAGGACGGCACGGCGCGCCTGTTCCTCGATCCCGCCAAGGTGACCCCGGACCTGCCCGCCTGGCTGGGCAACCAGGTGCGGCTGGAAACGCCGGACAGCCTCCCCGGCGCCCTGGCCGAGCTCAAGGGCCAGCGGGTGATGGTCGATCCGGGCCAGTCCTCGGCCTGGTACTTCGAGGCCTTGAAGGACGCCGGCGCGGAGGTGGTGCGCGGCGACGATCCCTGCGCCCTGCCCCGCGCCTGCAAGAACGCCACCGAGATCAAGGGCACGCGCGAAGCCCATGTCCGCGACGGGACGGCGCTGGCCCGGTTCCTCCACTGGCTGGCCCACGAGGCCCAGACCTCGCTGCCGGACGAGATCGAGGTGGTGACGAAGCTGGAGAGCTTCCGCCAGGACACCGGCGCCCTGAAGGACCTCTCGTTCGACACCATCGCCGGGGCCGCCTCCAACGGGGCCGTCGTCCACTACCGACCGACCGTGAGGCTCAACAAGAAGACCGAGACCGGCTCGCTGCTGCTGGTGGATTCCGGCGCCCAGTACATGGACGGCACCACCGACGTCACCCGCACCGTCGCCATCGGCGAGCCCTCGGCGGAAATGCGCGAGCGCTTCACCCTGGTGCTCAAGGGCCACCTGGCCCTGGCGCGGGTGCGCTTCCCGGCCGGGACCACCGGCTCGGCGCTGGACGCCCTGGCGCGTGTCCCGCTCTGGGCCCAGGGCCTGGACTACGACCATGGCACCGGCCATGGGGTCGGCGTCTATCTGGGGGTTCACGAGGGGCCGCAGCGGATCTCCAAGCTGCCCAATTTCGTGGCCCTGCGGCCGGGCATGATCGTCTCCAACGAACCCGGCTACTACAAGGAAGGCGCCTACGGCATTCGGATCGAGAACCTGCAGTATGTGACCGAGGCCGCCCAGATTCCCGGCGGCGAGCGGCCCATGCTGGGCTTCGAGACCCTGACCTTGGCGCCCATCGACCGTCGCCTGATCGCGGTGGACTTGCTGACGCCGGAGGAACGGGCCCAGATGGACGCCTACCACGCGCGGGTCCTCGCCGAGGTCGGCCCTCGGGTCGAGCCGGAAGTCCGCGCCTGGCTGGAAACCGCCTGCGCGGCGCTCTAGCCGCCGCACCATTTCAGGAGCCCGCCATGTCCGAACCTGCGAACATCGCCCAGATCGCCTATTGGAACGCCGGCGCCGGCGAGACCTGGGCCAGTCTTCAGGAACGGATGGACAACCAGCTGGCGCCCCTGGGCCGCAGGGTGATGCGCGAGCTCGACCTTGCGCCCGGCCAGAGGGTCCTCGACATCGGCTGCGGCGCGGGACAGACCTCCCTGCAGCTGGCCGAGGCGGTGGGCCCGACCGGCCAGGTCACCGGCGTCGACATCTCCCGGCCGATGCTGGAGGTCGCCCGCCGGCGCGTCCCAGGCGCCGGCGCCGGGAAGGCGACGTTCCTCGAGGCCGACGCGCAGACCCGGCCTTTCGAGACCGCCGCTTACGACGCGGCGTTCTCGCGCTTCGGCGTGATGTTCTTTTCCGACCCGGTGGCGGCCTTCGCCAATATTCGCCAGGCCCTGCGCCCTGGCGGCCGGCTCGCGTTCGTGTGCTGGCGTTCCCCGGCGGAGAGCCCGGTCATGACCCTGCCCATGGCCGCCGCCGCGCCCTACCTTCCGCCCCAGGCCCCGCCGGCCGATCCGACCGCCCCGGGCCCCTTCGCCTTCGCCGACCCGCAGCGCGTGCGTCGCATCCTGGCGGACGCAGGCTTCACCGATATCGAATTGACCCCGCACAACGAAAAGATCGGCAGCGGCGACCTGGAGCAGACGCTCGAAGTCTCTCTCCGCGTCGGCCCCCTCGGCAACCTGCTGCGCGAAAATCCGGACCAGCGCGATGCGGTGATCGGCGCCGTGCGCGAGGCGCTGGCGGCCCATGAGGGCCCGGACGGCGTGAAGCTGGAATCCGCCACCTGGATCGTGACGGCGAAAGCGCCCTAAACGGCGCCGACCATCGCCAGCCACTCGTCCTCGGTCATCACCTGGACGCCCAGGTCGGTGGCGGTCTTGAGTTTCGAGCCTGCGCCGGGACCCGCCACCACCAGGTCGGTCTTCTTGGACACCGAACCCGAAACCTTGGCCCCCAGGGCCTCGGCCTGGGCCTTGGCCTCGTCGCGGGTCATGCGTTCCAGGCTGCCGGTGAAGACGATGGTCTTGCCGGCGACGGCGGTGTCGGTCTTGGGACGCTCGGCCGGGATCACGGTGAGTTCGGCCAGCAGGGCGTCGACCCGGTCGCGGTTGTGGGCCTCGCCAAAGAACTCCGCCACCATGCGCGCGGCCACCGGGCCGACGCCATCGACCGCGGCGAGTTCCAGCAGGTCTTCGCCCGGCCTCTGGTCGTACGCGGCGCGGGCGGCCGCTTCGAAGCTTGCCCAGTCGCCGAAGCGTTCGGCCAGGGAGCGGCGGGCGGTGCTGTTCAGCCTGGGGATGGCGAGGCGCAGGCGTTCTTCCAGACTGGCCTGGCTGGGGATCAACAGGGGCTGGGCCGCAGCGCTCGCAAAGGCGAGCACCGCGTCCAGCGCCGTGGGTCCCACGCCGTCGAGCGTCGATAGCGCCAGATAGGCCTCGCCCGGCGGGCGGCTGGCGGTCGCGGCGGCCATGAAGGCCTCCACGGTCTCGTAGTGCCGGGCCAGCGCGAGCGATGTCGTCTCACCCACGTGCCGGATGCCCAGGCCGAAGATGAACCGGTCAAGCGCGATGTTGCGCCGGGCCGTGATGTTGTCGACCAGGTTGCGGACGCTGGTTTCGCCGTAGCCCTCGGTCTCGCGCAGCTCGGCGAGCTTCTCCTCGTCCCTGGCCAGGCGGAAGATGTCGGCCGGCTCCCTGATCCATCCGCGTTCGAAAAACGCGGTCAGCTGCTTCTCGCCGAGCCCCTCGATGTCATAGGCGCGGCGGGACACGAAATGGCGCAGGTGCTCGATGCGCTGGAACGGGCAGGCGAACTCGCCCGAGCAGCGCCGCACCACCGTTTCGGCGCCCGACGCCGTGGTCTCGCGGATCAGGGGCGTGTGCAGCGGGCATGGGCAATGGGTCGGGAACTGGAAGGGAACGGCCTCGGCGGGGCGCTCGTCCAGCACCACCGATACGATCTGCGGGATCACGTCGCCGGCCCGCTGCAGGATCACCGTGTCGCCGACCCGGATGTCCTTGCGGGCGATCTCGTCGCCGTTGTGCAAGGTGGCGTTCTCGACCACCACGCCGCCCACCGTCACCGGGTGCAGCCGCGCCACCGGGGTGATCGCCCCGGTCCGGCCCACCTGAAGGTCGATGGCCTCGAGGATGGTGCGGGCCTGCTGGGCCGGGAACTTCCGCGCGATGGCCCAGCGCGGCGTGCGGGTGACGAAGCCCAGGCGTTGCTGCCAGTCCAGCCGGTCCACCTTGTAGACCACGCCGTCGATGTCGTAGCCGAGGTGCGGCCGCACGGCCTCCATCTCGCGATAGGCGGCGAGCAGGCCCTCCGCGCCGGTGACCTTCCGGCTCTGCGGCGTCGTTGCGAAGCCCCACGCCTTGAGGCTGGCCAGCGCTTCCCACTGGCGATCGGCGAAGGGCGAACTCATCAGCCCCCAGGCGTAGGCGAAGAACTTCAGCGGACGGGTCGCGGTGATCTTCGGATCGATCTGGCGCAGCGAGCCGGCGGCGGCGTTGCGGGGATTGGCGTAGGTCTTCTGGCCCGCGGCCGTGGCGGCCTCGTTGAGCGCGGCGAACTCCTCGTGGCCGAGATAGACCTCGCCGCGCACCTCGATCACCTCGGGCCAGCCGGAGCCGGACAGCCGCTTGGGGATGTCGGAAACGGTGCGCAGGTTCTCGGTCACGTCCTCGCCCACCCGGCCGTCGCCGCGGGTGGCGCCCTGGACCAGGACGCCGTTCTCGTAGCGCAGGGAGGCCGAGAGCCCGTCGATCTTGGGTTCCGCGGTATAGTCCACCGCCTCGGCGCCCAGCCGCAGGAACCGGCGGATGCGGGCGTCGAATTCCTCCGCCTCCTGGTCCGAGAAGGCGTTGTCGAGGCTGAGCATGGGCACGCCATGCTCCACGGGCGAGAACTGCTCGGCCCGCGCGGCGCCCACCCTCATCGAGGGCGAATTGTCCCGGATCAGTTCGGGGAATCGGGCCTCGATCGCCAGGTTCCGCTGCTTCATCGCATCGTAGTCGGCGTCCGAGATCACGGGCGCGTCCTGCTGATGATAGTGGATGTCGTGCGCGGCGATCTCGTCGGCGAGCCTCGTCAGCTCCTCGACCGCCTGGGCCTGGGTGAGGTCGGCGACAGCGATCTCAGGCATGCATCAGGGCTCTGGCGGCGGCACGGGCGGCGTCGGTGATCTGGGCGCCGGCCAGCATGCGGGCGATCTCCTCTTCGCGGTCGCCCGGATCGAGGGTCTCGACGGCGGTGCGCAGGCGCTCCCCGTCCCCGGCCTTGGCGATACGCCAATGGGCGTCGGCCCGGGCGGCGACCTGGGGAGAATGGGTCACCACCAGGACCTGGGCGTCGGCGGCCAGGCGGCGCAGGCGCAGGCCCACGGCGTCGGCCACGGCGCCGCCCACCCCCTGGTCGACCTCGTCGAAGATCATCAGCGGCTGGGCGCCCTCGGCGCGGCCGGCCAGCGCGGCCTTCAGCGCCAGGGCGAAGCGGGCCAGCTCGCCGCCGGACGCGATGGCGCCCAGGTCGCCGAACGGGGCGCCGGGATTGGTGGCGATCTCGAAGGCGACGCGGTCCTGTCCGGCCGGACCGGCGCGGTCCTCGGGCAGGGTCTCGACGGCCACCCGGAACCGGGCCTTCTCCAGCTTCAGGGGCGCGAGCTCGGCCTCCACCGCGCTCGCCAGGCGGTCGCCGGCGGCGCGGCGGGCGGCGCTGAGCTTCTGGGCGTCGGCGAAATAGGCGCTGCGCGCGGCGGCCACGGCGGCCTCGGCGGCTTTCAATTCGTCCTCGCTGGATTCCATGGCGCGCAGGCGTTCGGCGAAGCGAACCCTCAGGACCGGCAGTTCCTCGACGCTGACCGACAGCTTGCGCGCCATGCCGCGCAGCTCGAACAGCCGCTCCTCGGTCTTTTCCAGCTGGTCCGGCCTGAAATCGAAGGCTTCGGCGGCCGCGTCCACGGCGGCCTCCGCTTCCTGAACCTCGCTGAACACCCGGTCGACGGCGGCCCCGGCGGCGGCCAGCCGGCCGACGGCCGGGCCCTCCTCCGCGGCTCCGGCCTGCACGGCGCGGGTGCGCGCATGCTCCAGGGCGCGCACGGCGGCGGCCAGCTTGCCGGTCAGGCCCTCGAAGGCGGCCCGGGCGGCGGAGATGTCGGTCAGCGCCTTTTCGGACGCGCCCAGGATGGCGCGCTCCTCGGCGAGCGCCGTCTCCTCGCCTTCCTGCGGGGCCAGGCGGTCGAGTTCGGAGAGCCTCAGGGTCAGTTCCTCGGCCTCGGCCGCCGCGCGGCCGACGATCTCGCGCAGGTCTTCGGCGCGGGCCCGGGTCGCGCGCCACTCCGTCCACCGCTCGCCCGTGGCCTTGGCCAGGGCGGCCAGCGAGCCGTAGGCGTCCAGCAGGGGCCGGTGGGTGCGGGCGTCCAGCAGGCCGACGGTCTCGTGCTGGCCATGCACCTCGATCAGCGCCGCGCCGAGTTCACGCAGCACGCCGACGCTGGTGGCCTGGTCATTGACGAAGGCGCGGCTGCGGCCGTCTGCGGCCAGCGTCCGGCGCAGGACCAGGTCCTCGTCGCGGGCGTAGGACAGGCCCTTCTCTTCCAGGATGTCCCAGACCGGATGATCGGGCGCCGGGGCGAAGACCGCGGAGGCCGCCGCCTGGGCTGCGCCTCGGCGAACCAGGCCCGCATCGGCGCGCGCGCCGATCGCCAGGCCCAGGGCGTCGAGGATGATCGACTTGCCCGCCCCCGTCTCGCCGGTAAGCGCGGTCAGGCCCGGCCCGATGGACAGGTCCAGGGCCTCGATCAGCACCACGTCGCGGATCCACAGTCCGATCAGCATCCGGGCAAGATGGTGTGGAATCGGGCGGGCCGGAAGTCCGTCCGTGCGTCCGAGTTCACTTTCGGTTCCGCCCGGGCCTCAATGTCCCAGGAACGGGACGTGGGACAGGAGGCCCTTCTTCTTCGGTTTGGCTTCGGGCGCGGGCGCCGGGGCGTCAGCCGTCGGCGCCGCGTCGGACTTCGCGGCCGGGGCCGGCGTCAGGAAGGCGCCCGGCGTCGCGGGCGTTTCGTCGGCCCCCGGGGGCTTCTTGGTCGCCGCCTTGTTCTTGACGAAGGGTATGCCGGAAAGCAGGCCGCGCCGGCCGCCGCCGGTGGGTTCCACCGCCGGGCGCAGGCCCTTGTCGGTCAGCAGGTTGTAGGCGTCGCGGTACCAGGCGTCGCCGGGATAGTTGAAGCCGAGCACCGCGCCGTTCTTCTTGGCCTCGTCGTAGAGGCCGAGCGTCAGATAGGCCTCGACCAGGCGGTACAGCGCCTCGGGGGTGTGGGAGGTGGTCTGGTAGCGGTCGATCACCGTCCGGAACCGGCCCACGGCCGCCAGGGTGTCGCCGTTGCGCAGATAGTACCGCCCGATGGTCATTTCCTTGCCGGCCAGCTGGTCGTTGACCATGTCGATCTTCAGGCGGGCGTCGGCGGCGAACTCGGTGCGCGGATAGCGCTGGACGACGTCGCGCAGGTTATCCAAGGCCTGGCCGGTGGCCGCCTGGTCGCGGCCCACGTCGACGATCTGCTCGAAATAGCAGACGGCCTTCAGGTAGTGCGCATAGGCCGCCGCGGGATTGCCGGGATAGAGCGAGATGAACCGGTCGGCGTCGCCGATCGCCTCGGCGTAGTTGTCGGCCTGGTAGTGGGCGTAGGCGGTCATCAGGATCGCCCGGCGCGACCATTCCGAATAGGGGTGCTGGCGCTCCACCTCGGCGAAATAGTCCACCGCCTGGTTCCACAGGCCCCGGTCCAGCCGGTCCGCGCCCGTGGCGTAGAGCAGCTCCACCGGACGCTCTTCATAGGCGAGCTTGGGCTTCTTGGGTTTGCCGGCGCACCCGGCGAGGGCGAGGGCTGCGATGACTGCGACCGTCGCCGGCCGAGCCCAGGAATTGCGAAGCAAGGACACCTTCACCTCAAGAGACCAAAGCGCGCCCCCGCGCCTGTGAGGGGTGGTTCTACACTACCCCGCCCGACGCGCAAACGCGGTGAAGCGGAGCGGGCGTCCTATCCTGGACGGGTCTTCAGACCGCCTCGGCCAGGTCCTCGACAAGGCTGCGATGGCGCCAGGCGTCCGGAGCCGCGCGCAGGGCGCGAACCAGGGCGTTGTTGATGCCGTGACCGGCCAGGACGCCCTCGAAGCGGCCCAGAATCGGCGCGCCCAGCACGTAGAGGTCGCCGATGGCGTCCAGGGCCTTGTGGCGGACGAATTCGTCCGGGCGGCGAAGGCCCTCCGGATTGAGAATGCGATCGCCCTCGATGACCACCGCGTTCTCCATCGAGCCGCCGAGGGCCAGCCCCATGGCGCGCAGGGCCTCGACCTCATGCAGGAAGCCGAAGGTGCGGCAGTCGGCCAGTTCGCGGCGGAAAGCCTGGGGATCCATCGCCATGTCGAACCGCTGGCGGCCGATGGCCTTGGACGGGAACGAGATTTCGAACGCGACCTCGAACTGGTCCGCGGGCTTCAGGGTGGCCCGCTTGTCGCCATCCACCACCTCGATCACGTCGAGGATCTCGATATAGCGGCGCGGCGCGTCCTGCGGGCGGCGGCCTGCATGGTCCAGCATCTGGATGAACGGCAGCGACGAGCCGTCCATGATCGGCATCTCGGGACCATCGAGCTCGACCACGGCGTTGTCGATCCCCGACATCACCAGGGCCGCCATCAGGTGCTCGATGGTGGCGACCGTCACCCCCGCGGCGTTGGAGATCACCGTGCCCAGCTGGGTCTTGCACACCGCCTCGGCGCTGACCGGAATCCGGTTGTCGCCGTCGGTCACATCCGTGCGGACAAAGACCACCCCGGTGTTCGCGGGCGCGGGCCGGACCGACACCCGGGTGGAGGCGCCGGTATGGACGCCGACGCCGGCGAAGATCGCCGGGCCCTGCAGGGTGTGTTGAAACGCGGATGCGGCCAAGGGGGATGGACCTTTCACTCACGGAGCGGACCTGCGAGGAGATCGCAGAAGGCCCCAGTGGCCGGATAGAACCTATGCTGCGGCGCCGCAAGACAAGTCCTGTTTCGGAATGTTTCGTTTCGGGAAGCGCCAAGAACGCGTTTTGTTTCAGCAGGTTAGGAACACGAAACTGTGGCGCCGGCGCCACGCTGAAACGCAGAATGGCCGGGGCGAACCCCGGCCATCCGCAATGTCGAGATACCGACGCCTAGTTGGCGAGGCGGCGCAGGAAGGACGGGATCTCCAGATCTTCCTGGCTGTCGGCCTGGGTCTGCTCCATCGGAGCCTCGGCCGGCAGGGCGCCGCCGCGGCTGGCCGCCGCAGGACGCGCCGGTTGGGCCGGAGCGTCATAGCGCGGACGATTGCCGAACAGGCTGAGGAACCCGCCGCTCTTTTGCGGACGCCGATCCTCGAAGGACGTCTCACCGAACAGCGGCTCATCGTCGTCGTCGGCGACCATCGGATCGACGATCCGGGTGATCGGCGCAGGTTCCGGCGCGCGGGCCGCGACCGGCTGGGTGATCTGAGGCTCCACCCGGGCCGGTTCGGCGGGGGCGGCGTAGAGATCGGCCTGTTCCTCGAAGGGTTCCGGGGCCTGGGTGACCACCACCTGCTCGACGACAGGCGCCGGAGCCGGGGCGGCCGGGGCCACATAGGAAGCCGGCTCGATCGGGCGGCCGACCTGCGCGGCCGGGGTCGCGTAGATCGAACGCACCG
Organism: Phenylobacterium sp.; assembly: GCA_036279815.1. Classification (GTDB taxonomy): domain Bacteria; phylum Pseudomonadota; class Alphaproteobacteria; order Caulobacterales; family Caulobacteraceae; genus Phenylobacterium. The sequence goes on from DASUIJ010000328.1 coordinate 14,346, forward strand.
GCTCGCCGTGCGCAGGCGTCGCGGCGCGGGGCGTTTCCGGCGCGCGAAGCGGCGGAGCCTGCAGCGGCCGGCGTTCCAGCTTCGGCTCGATGGCCGCGATGGAAGCGCCGTCCATGCCGGTGGCGACCACCGAAACCCGGATCATGCCTTCCAGCGACGGATCGAAGGCCGCGCCGAAGATGATGTTGCCTTCCGGATCCACCTGCTCGGAGATGGCGTTGGCCGCCTCGTCGACTTCCAGCAGGGTCATGTCGAGGCCGCCGGTGACGTTCACCAGCACGGCCTTGGCGCCCTTGAGGGAGACTTCGTCCAGCAGGGGGTTCTGGATGGCGTTCTGGGCGGCCATCAGGGCGCGGTCGTCGCCGGAGGCTTCGCCCGTACCCATCATCGCCTTGCCCATCTCGGTCATCACCGTGCGGACGTCGGCGAAGTCGAGGTTGATCAGGCCGGGCAGGACCATCAGGTCGGTGATGGAGCGAACGCCCGAATGCAGCACCTGGTCGGCCATGCCGAAGGCTTCGGCGAAGGTCGTCCGCTCGTTGGCGACGCGGAACAGGTTCTGGTTCGGAATGACGATCAGGGTGTCGACATAGCGCTGGAGTTCGCTGATGCCGGCGTCGGCCAGGCGCATGCGGTGCCGGCCCTCGAAGTGGAAGGGCTTGGTCACCACCCCCACCGTCAGGATGCCGCGCTCACGGGCGCACTTGGCGATGATGGGGGCGGCTCCGGTGCCGGTGCCTCCGCCCATGCCCGCGGTGATGAACACCATGTGGGCGCCGTCGAGATGCTCGCCGATCTCCGGGATGCTCTCCTCGGCGGCGCTCATGCCGACCTCGGGGTGCGCCCCGGCCCCAAGGCCCTGGGTCACCTGGACGCCCAGCTGGATGCGCCGGTCCGTCTTGGAGAACGAAAGCTGCTGGGCGTCGGTGTTGGCGACAACGAACTCGACGCCCTCGAGGCCCGCCTCGATCATGTTGTTGACAGCGTTCCCGCCTGCCCCGCCGATTCCGAACACGACGATGCGCGGCTTCAACTCGGTCGCGCGCGGCGCAGTAAGTGCAATAGCCATGGGACCTCTCGCGTCCTCCGTCAGTCTTCCAAAGGAACCGGCGACGGCCCGCCAGGCTCCCGCGACGGATGGCGTTAAGGAAGCGCCTACCATCGTTAATTGGCGGTTAACTGCATAAGGCGAGTCGGAGACGCGTCGAGCCCGATACGAAGCTTTTTTGTTGATACGTAAGGCCTGGCGTT
>DASUIJ010000329.1:0-9694 GCA_036279815.1 Phenylobacterium sp.
AGGATTGTCTGGCGATAGAGCTCGCCGGCATGGGCCTCCTGGGAAGCGATGAACCGGGTGCCCATCCACACGCCGACGGCGCCCAGGGTCAGCATGGCCGCCAGGCCGCGGCCGTCGTAAAGGCCGCCGGCGCCCACCACCGGGATCTTCACCGCCTCGACCGCCTGGGCCACCAGCGGCAGGGTCCCGACCAGGCCGGTGTGGCCGCCGCCCTCGCCGCCCTGGCAGATCACCGCGTCGCAGCCGGCCTGCTCGGCCTTCACCGCGTGCTTCACCGCGCCGCAGACCACCATGACCTTGAGGCCGGCCTTCTTGAGCTTTTCCATGATCGGCATGGGCACGCCCAGGCCCGCGATGAAGCTCGACGCGCCTTCCTCGATGATGATCTCCACCGAGGCGGTCAGGCTTTCGGGCGAGGCGGCCAGCAGGTCGACGCCGAACGGGCCGTCGGTGAGCTTGCGCACCTGGCGCATCTGCTCGCGGATGAAGTCCGGCGTGGTGCCGGCCATGCCGAGCACGCCGTAGCCGCCGGCGTTGGTCACGGCGGCGGCCAGTTCGGCGTAGGAGACGCCGCCCATGCCGGCCAGCATGATCGGATGCTTCACTCCCAACAGGTCGCAAAGGGGCGTGTGCAGGGTCATGGGGCTTCCTCCGGAGGTTTGGCGGAGGATGGCGCCCGGCGGGCGGCTTGGAAACCGTGACCCAACGTCAGGCTTGCCGGCGCTCCGCCAGGTCGCCCGGCTCCAGGGCGTAGACCGTGGAGCAGTATTCGCAGGTGACGCGGATCTTGCCGTCGTCCTCGACCATCTCGGCCTGCTCCTCGGGGGTGAACGAGGCGATCACGCTCTCGATGCGCTCCGGCGAGCAGCGGCAGAAGGCGGTCAGGGGCCGGGACTCGAAAACCCGCACGCCGTCCTCGTGGAACAGGCGGAACAGCAGGGTCTCCGCCGAGATGGTCGGATCGATCAGCTCGTCCTCGCCGATGGTCTCGAAGAAGGCCTGGGTCCGGTTCCAGGCTTCCGCCGTCGAGCCGCGGGCGTCGTCCTCGGCGATGTTCTGGATCAGCATGCCGCCGGCCCGCCAGCTCGGGCCGTCGCCCAGGTCGGCCTGGCCCACCGCCAGGCGAACCCGCGTGGGCGTCTGCTCCGACTGGGCGAAATACTGCTCGGCGCACAGGGCCAGGGTCTCGCCCTCGATGGCCGTGACCCCCTGGTAGCGGTCCATGTCCGGGCCCTGGTCCACGGTCATGATGAACACGCCGCCGCCCAGCAGGGCGCGGGCGCCCGGGCGGATGAAGCCCTTGCCCAGCTCCGCCACCGCGGCCTCGTCGTATCGGCAGTACCCGCGAAGGGCGCCGGAGGTGTCGTAATCGCAGACCACGTAGCGCACGGGGCCGTCGCCCTGAGCCTGGACGATCAGGCGGCCGTCGAACTTGAGGTTCGACCCCACCAGGGCGGCCAGGGCGCAGGCCTCGCCCAGCAGGTTGGCCACCGCCTCCGGATAATTGTGGGCGGCCAGGATCTTGTCGACGGCGGGGCCCAGCCGGACGATCCGGCCACGCACGGGCTCGCCCTCGATCTGGAACGGGGCGACGAGATCGTCGGGGGCGAGGGGAGGCGTGAAGGTCATCGGCGGCGCATATAGGGGCATCGGGCCCGCTTTGCGAGCTTCACCCCGCCCCCCGCGTCAGATCGCGCGGAAACACCAGGCCAGGATCGACTTCTGGGCGTGGATGCGGTTCTCCGCCTCGTCCCAGATCAGGCTGCGCGGACCGTCCAGCACCTCGTCGGTGACTTCCTCGCCGCGGTGGGCGGGCAGGCAGTGCAGGAAGACGCCGTCGGCGGCCGCCAGGTCCATCAGGTCCTCGTCAACCTGGTAGGGCTCCAGGGCGTCGATCCGCTCGTCGTGGTCGACATCGCCCATGGAGACCCAGGTGTCGGTGATCACGCAGTCGGCGCCTTCGACGGCGGCCCGCGGGTCGTCGGTCGTCTCCACCCGGCCCTGCTGGTCGGCGGCGCGGGCCAGGTCCATCAGGTCCGGATGATAGACCGCCGGACAGGCGATCTTCAGCTTGAAGCCCAGCTTCGGCGCCGCATGGATGAAGCTGGAGCACACGTTGTTGCCGTCGCCGACCCAGGCCAGGGTCTTGCCGGCGATCGGGCCGCGATGCTCCTCGAAGGTCATGATGTCGGCCAGGATCTGGCACGGGTGGCCCTTGTCCGACAGGCCGTTGATCACCGGCACGCTGGACGCGTAGGCCAGCCGCTCCACGTCGTCGTGGCTGTTGGCGCGGATCATGATGGCGTCGACCATGCGCGACAGCACCTTGGCGGTGTCCTCGATGGTCTCGCCGCGGCCGAGCTGCATGTCGGAGGCCGTGGAGATGATCGAGGCGCCGCCGAGCTGGCGCATGGCGGCGTCGAACGAGAACCGGGTCCGGGTCGAGTTCTTCTGGAAGATCATCGCCAGGGTGCGATCGCGCGCCGGGGCGTCGGGATCGGCCCGGCCCCGGGTCCAGCCCTGGCGGGCGGCCTTGCGGGCGTGGGCGTCGTCGAGGATGGCGCGCAGGTCGGCGGACTCCATCCGCCAGAGATCGAGGAAGTGCCTTGGGGGTTGGGTCATTGGAACCCTCCATTCACCGCAGCCCCGGCGAGGGCTGCGGGATCGAAATGCCTGAGGCGGCGGCGCTCGGCCGTCCGCTCAGTCGGAGCCCCGGAGGTCGCCGGGGCGTGTGGGATGGAACGTCAGGCCGCGGCCTTGGCCTTGGCTCGGGCGGCCTCGCAGGCGGCCTCCAGCTTTTCCACCGCTTCCCGGGCCTCATCGAGGGTCAGGGTGAGGGGAGGCAGGAGGCGCACGCAGTTGTCGCCGCCGCCGGCGATCAGCAGATGCTGGTCGCGGGCGTGCTGCATGAATTCACGGTTCGGCGTGACCAGTTTCAGGCCGATCAGCAGGCCCTTGCCGCGGATGTCGGCGATCACGTCCGGATAGCGTTCCTTCAAGCCCGTGAACTGCTGGGTGAAGTAGCCGGCCACCTCGTTGACATGGGCCAGCAGCTCGGGGGAGTTGAGCTCCTCCATGGCCGCCAGGCCCACGGCCATGGCCAGCGGGTTGCCGCCGTAGGTCGAGCCGTGCGAGCCGACGCTCATGCCTTCCGCCGCCGCCGCGGTGGCGAGGCACGCGCCCACCGGGAAGCCGCCGCCCAGGGCCTTGGCCACCGCCATGATGTCGGGCTCGATGCCCGCCCATTCATAGGCGAACAGCTTGCCGGTGCGGCCGAGGCCGCACTGGATCTCGTCCAGGATGAGCAGGGTCCCGGTGTCGTCGCAAAGCTGGCGAAGCGCCCGAAGGCTCTCCACCGACAGCGAGCGCGCGCCCCCCTCGCCCTGGACGGGCTCGACGATGATCGCCGCCGTGGTCGGGCCGACGGCGGCCTTCAGGGCGTCCATGTCGTCGAAGGGCAGCTGGATGAAGCCCGGCATCCTCGGGCCGAAGCCCTCCAGATAGGACGCGTTGCCCGAGGCGTTCACCGCCGCCAGCGTGCGGCCGTGGAACGACCCGTCGAAGCCGATGATGTCGATGCGCTCCGGGTGGCCCTTGGCCCAGTGATACTTGCGCGCGGTCTTGATCGCGCACTCGATCGCCTCCGCGCCGGAATTGGTGAAGAACACCACGTCGGCGAAGGTCGCGTCGGTCAGGACCTTGGCGAGCTTCTCCTGGCCCGGGATCGTGAAGATGTTGGAGACGTGCCAGAGCTTCTCGGCCTGGTCCTTCACCGCCTTGACCAGCTTGGGATTGGCGTGGCCCAGGGCGTTGACCGCGATGCCGGCCATGCAGTCGAGATAGGCCTCGCCGTCGACCGTGAAAAGTCGCGCGCCCTCGCCTCGCTCGAACGCCAGCGGGGTGCGGCTGTACACGCCCATGATGTGGTCGCTGGGAACGGGCGGGCTTTGCGTCGCCGTCTTTTCGGTCACGGGAGAGACCCTCCAAAAGTCAAGCGTCCCCGCCGCAGGGCGACGGGGACTGGAAGGTTTGGCGTTTTCTGCCTGGAACACCGCGATGTCAATCTTGGGCGCGTGACAGTTCGCGGAAGATCAGGCGGGCTGTGCCGCGCCGAACATCTGGCCGGCGACTTGCGGCGTATAGAAGGCCAGGTAGCGGCGGGTCCCCTCGGGGGGCAGAACCTCGACCATATGACGGTTGTCGATCCACAGCTCCACCAGGTCGAACACGCCGCCGCGGTCGCAGTGCACCGCACGCCAGCCCTGTTCGCGGCCGATGGCGATGATCTCGTCGACGGAGAGCGGGCTGGTCAGGGCGACATGGAAGCCGCTGGCGGGCTGGGAGGCGCCGTCCTGGCGGATCTGGGTCTCCCAGGGCATGACGAAGGGCCCCTCGGGGCGCGCCGAATAGTCGCGCTCGCCCTGGCCCTGATGGTGCGCCGTCGCGTCGGGCACCACCTCGACGCCGACGCCGGAGCCGTCGCGGGCGATGGCCACCCAGGCGCCTTCGACCACGGGAAACGGCATCACCGCCCCGTCGATCAGGCGGCCGAACACTTCGGCCGTGCGTCGCGGATCGCGGGCGGGAATGGAGAAGTGAGCGATCATTGTGCGGCTTTCTTCGCTGTTGCGCCCGACTGTGCGGGCCGGATGGCCGCCGGGCCGCGATGACGCAGATCGGCGAGGAGGGTTTCGACGGCCCAGGCGCAGGCCTCGGCGGCGGGCTCGCCCTTGAGGTCCCACTGCTCGCGCAGCGAGACCCAGGCATAGGCGGAATAGAGCAGCTGGAGCACGGCGGCGGCCTTGCGCCGCTCATCCTCGTCGAGGTCCGGCGCCGCCTCGGCCGCGGCGGCCAGGAAGCTGGCGCTGCGCTGGGGGTTCAGGCTCTCGCGGATCTTGAGCCCCTCCTCCGTGCGGATGGAGGCCAGGACATGACCGGGGGCCGCGTCGAAGGTCTGGAACAGGGGGGCCATCTTGGCGACGATGTCGTCGGCGCTCTCGGGCATGCCGACCGTGACGCCGTGCCGGCGGTTGAGCCAGGCCCACAGGCCCTGGAGCAGGACGTCGCGACTGGGGAAGTGGCGATAGACCGTGATCTCGCGCACCCCGGCGCGGGCGGCGACGGCGCGGGTGGTCGCGGCCTCGACCCGGCCCTCCTCCTCGTAGATCGCCGCCATGGCCGCCAGGATCCGCTCCCGGGTGGCCTCGGCCTGCTCCTGACGCAGGCTGGAGTTATATGTTCTCGTCTCACTCATGATGTAAGTATGTATTACATCAATATGGAAGATGCAACATGTAACTGCACGACCGGCCGCGGCCATGGCGAAGGCGCGCGCCGGCCCGGGGGCAGGCGCGGGCGCTGCGTGGCGAAGTCGGGGGTGTTGAAGGCCGCCGGTCGGCGCCGACCGGCGCGCGCCTCAGGTCTTGATCTTGTAACCCGTCTCGAACATCCACAGGCAGACCGAGGTCAGGGCGACGATCAGTCCCGCCGTCATCCCCACGCCCGCCAGCACCGAGCCCTCCGCGTGGCCGATGAAGCCGTAGCGGAAGCCGTCGATCAGATAGAAGAACGGATTGTAGTGGCTGCCGGTCCGGAACGGCTCGGGCAGACGGTCGACCAGGTAGAAGGTGCCCGACAGGAAGGTCATGGGCATGACGATGAAGTTGGTCACCACCGCCATGTGGTCGAACTTCTCGCTCCACAGGCCGGCCATCACGCCCAGCAGGCCCAGGATGATCGCCGCGCCGACGCCGAAATAGAGCACCGCCCAAAGGTGGGTGATCGGCACATGGGTGAAGGGCAGCACGGCCAGCCAGGTCACCGCGCCCACGACGATGCCGCGGGTGGCGGCGCCCAGCGCGAAACCGGCCACATGCTCCGGCGGCGTCAGGGGCGGGGTCAGGAAGTCGCCGATCAGCCCGTTCATCTTGGCCTGCAGCAGGCTGGACGAGGAATTGGCGAAGGAATTGTTGAGGATCGACATCATGATCAGGCCGGGCGCCACGAAGGTGCCGAAGGCCACCCCGTGCACCGGCGGTCGCGCGCCCTGGGCGGCCACCACGAAGACCATCATATAGAGCAGCGAGGTCACCACCGGCGCCGCCAGGGTCTGCATCCCCACCTTCCAGAACCGCTTGATCTCCCGGAGGTAGAGGGTCTTCAGGCCCGCCCAGTTCACACCGTGATAATCGCGGGGCTGGGGCGGGATAACGGCGTGGGCGGCAGGCATGTCCTTCATTCCGTTGATTTGCGCCTGCGCCGCCCCGTGCGCAAGGGTGCGGCGAGCCGACGCTAGATGTTGTTCCTGTGGACAGAGCCCGGGGCGCCTATTGTGGTCGTTAGGGAACTGTTTACGATATCTGGTAGTTGCTGGCGGTCGGAGTTGCGTATCGCCACAAGATGTTGATCCCGGATGCACGCGGGGGCGTCACCGGGACCTTGGGAAAAGCGGTGGAGCGAAACATGGGTTGGACGGACGAACGCGTCGAGACGCTGAAGAAGCTCTGGCAGGACGGTCTGTCCGCCAGCCAGATCGCCAAACAACTGGGCGGGGTGACCCGCAACGCCGTGATCGGCAAGGTGCACCGCCTGGGCCTTTCGGGCCGCGCGGCGCCCTCAAAGCCCGCTCGCCCGGCGTTCAAGGCGCCGCGCCCGCAGCGCGCCGTGGTCCAGCCGGCCGCCCCGCGCCGCATCGCCGAACCGGCGGTGACGGCCCAGGCTCCCCTGCCGGCGCCGGTGCGCTACGTCGACGAGGCTCCGGGTTCGGCCACCGTGCTGACCCTGGGCGCGCACATGTGCAAGTGGCCGATCGGCGATCCGTCCAGCGACGGCTTCACCTTCTGCGGCCGCCGCCAGGCGGACGGCCCCTACTGCGTCGAGCACGCCCGGGTGGCCTACCAGCCGGCCCAGACCAAGAAGCGCTCGGGGGCCAACGAACTGGCCCGCTCGCTGCGCCGCTACATCTAGAGATCCGTTGGGGATGGGGGGCGCGTCCGCGGGGCTTCGGTCCTTGCCGGGCGCGTCCCTTTTCTCCTGGAATGCTCAGTGGGTGGTCTGCGAATGCAGTCCGCCCCTCTGGGAGATGTGGCTGAGCGCGCTGGCCGTCTGCCGGCCCTTCCCGGCCAGGTCGGCCAGGGCGACGATCCCGACCAGCCGCTTCTTCTTGTCGAGCACGGGCAGCCGGCGGACGCGCAGCTCGCCCATGTTGATCAGCACGTCGTCGACGTCCTCGTCCTCATAGCACCAGCGGATCTCGCGGCTCATGATGTCGCCGACCTTGGCCTCGGGGCCCTTGCCTTCGGCGATGGCGCGGATGGCGATGTCGCGGTCGGTGATGAACCCGACCAGCCGGTCGTTGTCGCCGACCGGCAGGCTTCCGGCGTCGAGGCTGGCCATCACCTGCGCCGCCTTGCCGATGGTGTCGCTCGGGCTGGCGATCCGCACATCCCGCGTCATGCATTCGCTTACACGCACTTTCATCTCCCTTTGATGGTGGGCGGGCGGTTTCGCCCCCCGCATGAAGAACCGAGGGGCGAGCGGCCCAGTTCCGCCGCCTTCGGTTTGGGTTTCGGTCCGTCCATGGCTAACCTCCATCCATGACCGATATCGCCCCTGAGTCCGCGGAAGCCGACGGCAATGCGCGGCCCTATTCCGTCTCGGAGCTGGCCTTCGCGCTGAAGCGCACGCTTGAGGACGCCTATGGATTCGTTCGCCTGAGGGCGGAACTCTCCAAAGTCACCTTCCATTCCAACGGCCACGTCTACCTGACCCTGAAGGACGAGCGCGCGGCCATCGACGGGGTGGTCTGGAAGGGATCGGTCCGCAATCTCTCCGTCCGCCCGGAGCAGGGGCTGGAAGTGGTGGTCACCGGCAAGATCACCACCTACCCCGCCGGATCCCGCTACCAGATCGTCATCGAGACCATGGAGGCGGCCGGGGTCGGCGCCCTCCTGGCCCAGCTCGAGCGCCTGAAGGCCCGGCTGCAGGCCGAGGGCCTGTTCGAGGCGTCGCGCAAGCAGGCCCTGCCCCCCATGCCGGCCGTGGTGGGGGTGATCACCAGCCCCACCGGCGCGGTGATCCGCGACATCCTGCACCGCATCCGCGACCGCTGGCCCTGCCGGGTGATCGTCTGGCCGGTGGTGGTCCAGGGCGAGGCCGCCGCCGCCCAGGTGCGCGCGGCCATCGAGGGGTTCAACGCCCTGGGCGAGGGGTCCGCCGTGCCGCGCCCCGACATCCTGATCGTCGCCCGCGGCGGCGGCTCGGTTGAGGATCTGTGGCCGTTCAACGACGAGCAGCTGGCCCGCACGGTCGCCGCCTCGGCCATCCCGCTGATCTCGGCGGTGGGGCACGAGACCGACACCACCCTGATCGACTTCGTCTCCGACCGCCGCGCGCCCACCCCCACCGCCGCCGCCGAGATCGCCACGCCGGTGCTGGCGGAACTGCGGGGCCTGACCCTCGACCTCGCCAGCCGGCTGCACCGCGCCGGCGGGCGGCTGGTGGAGGACCGCCGGGGCCGGATCGAGACCCTGCAGCGCAGCCTGGCCCGCGTCCCCGACCTGCTGGAGCTGGCCGAGCAGCGCTTCAATCACGCCAAGAGCCGGCTGGGTGCGGCGCTGGAACGGAACATCGCCGCCCACCGCACCGAGCTGATCCGCGCCGGTTCGCGCCTGACGCCCACCCTGCTGCAACGGCCCCAGGCCGTGCAGTCCGAACGGCTGGGACGGCTGGTCGTGCGTCTGCAGCCCGCCATGTCCCGCGGCCTGGACCGGGCCGGCGAGCGGCTGCAGAGCCTGTCCAAGCTGTACGCCTCGGTCGATCCCAGCGCGCCGCTGAAGCGCGGCTTCGCCCGCGTCCACCGCGCCGACGGGTCGCTGGTCCGCGAGGGGGCGAGCCTTTCGGCCGGCGAAGGGGTGCGGCTGGTGTTCGCCGACCAGGCCCGCGACGCGGTGATCGAGGGGACGCCGACCGCCGCCCCGAGCCCGCCGCCGAAGCCGGCCGCGAAGCCCGCGCGGACGACCGCGCCGCCGTCGAACCAGGGCGACCTGTTCTGAGCCGGTCCGTTCGGTTACAATCACATCCATGAACACCCACGATCGAGACCTCGCCAACGCCGCCGCCGACCTGGCCGTCGTCCACTATGGCGATGGCGAATTCGTCGTGCTGAAGCCGGGCCGCTACGTGGTCTGCGCCGTCTCGGGCGTGAAGATTCCCCTGGAGGCGCTGCGCTACTGGAGCGCGCCGCTGCAGGAGGCCTATGCCGGCCCCGCCGAGTCCCTGGCGCGCTGGAAGGAAACCAACCCCTGAACGCCCGTCGCGGCCTCGACCGCCGCGCCCTCCTGGCCGGCCTGGTCGCCGCCGCCGGTTCCCCGGCCGCAGCCGCCGCCGCTCCCGGGCTGATCCTGTCCGGACGGCTGCAGCAGGGCGGCTTCGCGCTGGGGCGCACCGCCCCGCGGGCGGAGGTCCACCTGGACGGCGTGTTCCAGGGCCCCGCCTCGCGCGCCGGCCGCTTCGTCGTCGGGTTCGATCGCGACGCCGGGCCGAGTTCGGTCCTGAAGGTGGTGAGCGAACATGGCGAGACGACCCGCGATCTCTCGATCGCCGCCGGGGTCTTCGACGTCCAGCGCATCGACGGGCTGCCGCAGGACACCGTGACCCCCGAAGGCGAGGCCCTGCTGGCCCGCATCGCCGCCGA
>DASUIJ010000330.1:0-7174 GCA_036279815.1 Phenylobacterium sp.
GGCCGCCGGCGATGGTCAGGCGGCGGTCGCGCCGGGCCGCCCCGGTCTCGATGAGGCCCAGGAACTGGTCGACCACCAGGGCCAGGACCGCCGAGGCCGCGCAGCCGAACAGCACGGAGACCCAGTTCTCGGTCTGCAGGCCGGCGAAGATGTAGTTGCCCAGGCTGGTCTGGCCGACCGGGGTCGAGAGCGTGGCCGCGCCGATGGTCCAGACCGCGGCGGTGCGCACGCCGGCCATGATCACCGGCATCGCCAGGGGCAGCTCCACCTGGAACAGGCGCTCCCGGGGCGTCATGCCGACCCCGTCGGCGGCCTCCCGCACCGCCGGGTCGACGCCGAGGATTCCCGCCGTGGCCGTGCGCAGGATCGGCAGCATGGAATAGAGGGTCAACGCCAGCAGCGAGGGCAGGAATCCCAGCGCCGAGAAGCCATGTCCGAACAAGGTCTTGGCCAGGATCGAGAGCGCCAGCAGCAGCGGATAGAACAGGGCCAGCAGGGCCAGGCTGGGAATGGTCTGGATCAGGCCGGCGAAGGCCAGGACCGGCCAGCGCAGCCGCGGGCTGCGGCTGGCGGCCACAGCCAGCGGCAGGCTGATGGCCAGGCCCAGCACCAGGGCGCTGGCGCTCAGCAGGACGTGCCAGGCGAGGTAGTCCGGCAGCAGGGCCCAGGCGGCGGCGAGGCGCTCGTTCACGCGTCGATCCCCAGCTTGGCGCGCAGGGCTTCGGCCTGGCGTCGCGGCGCGGCCATCAGGGCGGCGACCGCGGGATCGGCGTCCCGCGCCAGTTCGGCCGGCGTGCCGTGGGCGATGATCCTGCCGTCCTTCATCACCACGATGCGGTCGGCCAGCAGGATGGCCTCGGCCATGTCGTGGGTGACCAACACCGTGGTCAGGGACAGCTGCTCGTGCAGGGCGCGGACGTCGCGTCCCAGGGCCTCGCGGGTGACCGGGTCAAGGGCGCCGAAAGGCTCGTCCATCAGCAGCACCTGCGGCTGGGCCGCGAGCGCCCGGGCGACGCCGACCCTCTGGCGCTGGCCGCCGGACAGCGCCTGCGGGAGCCGCCGCTCCATCTCGTGCGGCAGGTCGACCAGGATCATCAGGTCGGTGACCCGCCCGGCGATCCGCCCGGCGTCCCAGCCCAGCAGCCGGGGCGTGATGGCGATGTTCTCGGCGACGTCGAGATGCGGGAAGAGGCCGATCTCCCGGAACACATAGCCGATCCTGCGGCGCAGCAGATGCGGCGGATGGGCGGAGACATCCTCGCCGGCGACCTCGACCCGGCCCGAGTCCGGCGTCACCAGCCGGTTGATGGTCTTGAGCAGGGTGGTCTTGCCCGAGCCGGACGCGCCGACCAGGGCCACGAACTGCCCCGCGGGGACGTTCAGGCTGACGCCGTCCAGGGCCGCGTGGGCGCCGTAGCGTTTGACGATGTCCGTGAGCGCGATCGCGGGCGAGGCCATGGCTCAGCCGTAACACGCGGGCCGCCAAGAAGCTCCCCCGGAAACCTGTCGAGGTCAGCGCAGCCCGAAGGTGGTCGGGGCGTTCAGCTCGCCGATCTTCCAGAAGCCGAACACCGTCAGGCTGCTGAGCGCCATGCAGGCCAGGAGGCTTGCGACAAGGATGGGCGACAGGTGCTGGCGCATGGGGCCCTCAGATCGGCATCCGCATGATTTCCTGGTAGGCGTTGATCACCTGGTCGCGGACCGCCATCACGGTTTCCAGGCTGGTCTCCGCCGCCGACAGGGCCGTGGCCACGTCGATGAGCTGGGCCTTGCCCTGGGCATGGGCGACGATCTGGGTCTCGGCGTTCTTCGACGCGTGCATGGCGTCGGTCATCGCCGTCTTCACCATGGCCCCGAAGTCGAGCCCGCCTTCGGCGGAACCGGTGACGCCCGGCGCGCTGACCCCGTGGCTCTGGGTGGCGGCGTAGGCCTTGGCTGCGGCGAGCGCGGTCATCATGGCTCAGGCCCTCTTATTTGCGCAGCAGATCGAGGGTGCGCATGTCCATGGCGCGCGCCGTCTCGATGACGTTGAGGTTGGCTTCGTAGGCGCGCTGGGCTTCGCGCATGTCCAGCGCCTCCACCAGCGGGTCGACATTGGGCATCTTCACGTAGCCCTTGGCGTCGGCCGAGGGATGGCCGGGCTCGTACTCGGTCTTGAAGTCCGAGCGGTCGGGCTCGACCTTGGTCATCCGCACGCCCTGGCCCCCGTCCACGTTGACCGGCCGGAACACCGGCACCTGGCGGCGATAGGGATCCCCGCCCGCCGTGCGCGAGGTCGAGTTCGCGTTGGCGATGTTCTCGGCGATGATTCGCATCCGGCCCTGCTCGGCGCGCAGGGCCGAGGCGGCGATGGACTGGGCGGCGGAGCCTGGGGACTTGATCTCGGGCATCTAGACGGCCTCCTAGCGGCCCGGGGCTCGGGCGGCCATCCGCAGCAGATTCAAGGACTTCTGGTAGAAACCGATGGCCGCGTCATAGTTCATGCGCGCGTCCGACATCTTCAGCATCTCCTCCTCGAGCACCACCTGGTTGCCGTCGAGGGTGGTCTCGGAGTCAGGCGTCCGCTTGGCCTTCAGGCGCATGCCCGGCACGGCGTTGGCGCCGCCCTGGGCCTGGCCGCCCAGCGACAGGTGGCCGGGCTGGGTCACCGCCAGGCCGCCGGCCGCCTGGGCCTGCTTGACGCGGGCGTCGAAATTGAAGGGCGTCAGGTCGTTGGGCCGATAGCCGGGGGTCTCGGCGTTGGCCACGTTCTGGGCGATCAGCCGCTGGCGCTCGGACAGGTAACCGAGCCGGCCGCGCAACATCTGGAACAGCGGGATGTCGGTGATGTCCATGGTCGAACATGGTGAATAAATAGGGTTAATCGCTCCTTAAGACCCTGCGGCGCATAGGCGTGGACAGGTCGGCGCCCCTCGGCCGGCCACTCCGTTTTTCAGTATCCCGCCATGGATCTCGCCGATTTCGCCCGCGCGGTCTTCGCCCTCGCCGTGACGCTCGGCCTGGTCGGCCTGGCCGCCGTCGCCCTGCGCAAGTACGGCCCCGAGGCCATGGGCCGCCTGGCCGCCGGCCGCAAGCCGCGGCGCCTGGCCATGGTGGAGACCCTGATCCTCGACCCCGCGCGGCGCCTGGTGCTGATCTCCTGCGACGGGGAAGAGCGCCTGTTGCTGCTGGGCGAGGGCCAGGTGTTGCCGCCGCATTCCAAGTCCCGCGCGCCAAAGTCGAAAGCGACCTCCGATGCGTAAGCTGTTCAGCCGTCTGACCGGCGGCCTGTTCGACAACCTGCGCGCCGAGGACCTGCGCAAGGCCGCCGGGTTCGCCCTGCTGACCACCCTGGCCGGCCTGGTGTTCCCGGCCCACGCCCTGGCTCAGGCGGTGAACATCAACCTGGGCACCGGCGCCGGCCTGACCGAGCGCGTGGTCCAGCTGGTGGGCCTGCTGACCGTGCTGTCGCTGGCGCCGTCCATCGTGATCATGACCACGTCCTTCGTGCGGATCGTGGTGGTGCTGGGCCTGCTCCGCACGGCGCTCGGCCTGCAGCAGAGCCCGCCCAACGCGGTGATCATCAGCCTGTCCCTGTTTCTGACCGCCATCGTCATGGGCCCGACCCTGCAGAAGTCCTACGACGACGGGGTCAAGCCGCTGCTGGACCAGCAGATGGAGCTGCCCGCCGCCTTCGACGCCGCGGGCGGGCCGGTGAAGGCCTTCATGCTGAGCCAGGTGGACCGCGACGACCTGGCGCTGTTCGTGCGCCTGTCCCGGGTGGAGCGGCCGCCCACCCTGCAGGACCTGCCGCTGCGGGTGGTGACCCCGGCCTTCATGATCTCGGAGCTGAAGCGGGCCTTCGAGATCGGCTTCCTGCTGTTCGTGCCCTTCCTGGTCATCGACCTGGTCGTGGCCAGCGTGCTGATGAGCATGGGCATGATGATGCTCCCGCCGGTGGTGGTGTCCCTGCCCTTCAAGCTGATCTTCTTCGTCCTGGTGGACGGCTGGCGGCTGGTGGCCGGCAGCCTGGTGGAGAGCTTCCACCGCGGGGCGGGTTAGGTTTCTCCTACACGTCGCCCAGCAGGGCGCGCCGACGCGCCAGGCTCGCGGGCGGCCACAGGGTCTTCATGTCGTAATAGACCTCGAAACTCGGGGCGCCGGTCACCTGCGCCCAGGGCAGCCGGGAGCGGGTGAAGATGTGCACGTCGGGCGCGATGGCGGTCGGGTCGTCCAGGGTCGCGACCCGCAGGAAGCTCATCACCTTGCGCCGCCCGTAGTCGGACCAGAGCGCCGTCGCGCAGGCCGCGCAGCGATGGATGTCGTGCGGCCGCCCGCTGGGGGTCGGGACCGGGACCGGTCGGATGTCGCCCGAGAGCACCTCGACCCGGTCGGTCTCGATCAGGGCGTTGATCGCGAACGCCCCGCCGGTCTGCCGCTGGCAGTCCCGGCAGTGGCAGCAATGGACGAACATCGGCGCCGAACTCAGCCGATACCGCGCCGCCCCGCAGGCGCACCCGCCCTCCAGGCCTTCGACCATGACCGCATCCTCCGCCGGACTCCGTGGCGAAGGATGCTGTCGCGGGACGAACCCTCTGTCGAGATCAGTACAGCACGGCCATCGCCGAGCGATCGAAGCTCTTCAGCTCCTCCGTCCGGCCGTCGCGCACCTTCACCACCCACTCGGGGTCCTGCAGCAGGGCGCGGCCCACGGCCACCAGGTCGAACTCCTCGCGGTCAAGCCGGTGCAGCAGGTCGTCCAGCGAGGCCGGCTGCGAGGCTTCCCCGCCATAGGCGGCGATGAACTCGCCCGTCAGGCCCACGGAGCCCACGGAGATGGTGGGCGCGCCGGTCAGCTTCTTGGCCCAGCCGGCGAAATTCAGGTCCGAACCCTCGAACTCCGGTTCCCAGATCCGGCGCTGCGAGCAGTGCAGGATGTCGGCGCCGGCGTCGGTCAGGGCGGTCAGCCAGGATTCCAGCGCCTTGGGATCCTCGGCCAGCTTGACGTTGTAGTCCTGCTGCTTCCACTGGCTGATGCGGATGATCACCGGATAGTCCGGCCCCACGGCCTTGCGCACCGCCTTCAGGATGTCGGCGGCGAATCGCGCCCGGCCGCTCAGGTGCTTCGACCCGTAGGCGTCCTCGCGGACATTGGTGCCGTCCCAGAAGAACTGGTCGATCAGATAGCCGTGGGCGCCGTGCAGCTCGACGGACTCGAAGCCCAGAGCCTTGGCGTGGGCCGCGGCGTCGGCGAAGGCCTGGATGGCGTCGGCGACCTCTTCCTCGGTCATTCCCTGGCCGAACGGCTTGTCGGGACGCGACAGGCCCGAGGGGCTGTCGTACGGGCCCGCGGGGGTGAATTCCGGATCGCGCGCCCGCACGGCGCCCACGTGCCACAGCTGGGGCGCCATCACGCCGCCGGCCTCGTGAACCGCGTCGATCACCCGCTTCCAGCCGGCCAGGGCCGCCTCGCCGTGGAATCGGGGGACATTCCTGTCGTTCACCGAGATCGGGCGGTCGACGCCCGTGCCTTCGGAGACGATCAGCCCCACCTGGTTCTCGGCGCGACGCTTGTAGTACTGGGCCACCTCCTCCGTCGGCACGCCGCCGGGCGAGAACGACCGGGTCATGGGCGCCATGACGATGCGGTTCTTGAGGTGCAGGCCTTTGAAGTCAAAGGGGCGGAAAAGGGCGTCGGCGGCCATGGGCTCTCCGTCAAACAGTTGTTCGAACTGAGCCACCTAAAGCACGGGGACGGCCGCGCGTCTGTGCAGAAAATCTGGCCTGGCGGTCGCTTTTCGGCGACCTGCGCTCGATGACGCACTTGTCAACTTCGTGCGTCTCAAGCATTCTTCTGAACACTGATAAGATAGCTTCGCCGCTCTGTCGGCGACACCCTGCGGAGGATTTCCCATGAGCGACGGCGCCATTGATCTCAAGGCCGAGGCCCGCGCCCGGGCTTATTCGATCCCCCTGGACGACATCAACGTGGCCGATCCGAACCTGTTCAAGGACGACGCCATGTGGCCCTACTTCGAGCGCCTGCGCGCCGAGGACCCGGTCCACCTGCACCCGGCCGAACACCACGAGGACGGCCCCTTCTGGTCGGTGACCAAGTACAACGACATCATGGCGGTCGACACCAATCACGAGGTGTTCTCCTCCGAGCCGTCGATCACGATCTTCGATCCGAAAGAAGACTTCGTGATGCCGATGTTCATCGCGATGGACCCGCCCAAGCACGACATTCAGCGCAAGACGGTCAGCCCGATCGTGTCGCCCGCCAACCTGCACCTGATGGAGCCGGTGATCCGCGGCCGCATCCAGAAGACCCTGGACGAACTCCCGATCGGCGAGCCCTTCGACTGGGTCGACCGGGTCTCCATCGAACTCACCACCCAGATGCTCGCGACCCTGTTCGACTTCCCCTGGGAAGACCGGCGCAAGCTCACCTTCTGGTCCGACGTCGCCACCGCCGGCCCGGAGTGGAAGCACTGGAAGACCGATGATCCGGACACCGAGCGGAAGATGTACCTGTTCGAGTGCGTGGACTATTTCACGCGGCTCTGGAACGAGCGGATCAACGCCGAGCCCAAGGGCGACCTGATCTCCATGCTCGCCCACGGCGAGGCCACCCGGAACATGGACCGGATGGAATACCTCGGGAACCTGATCCTGCTGATCGTCGGCGGCAACGACACCACCCGCAACAGCATGAGCGGCTCGGTCCTGGCCATGCACCAGAACCCCGACCAGAGGAAGAAGCTCTACGCGGACCCCTCGCTCATCCCGTCGATGGTGTCCGAGACCATCCGCTGGCAGACCCCGCTGGCCCACATGCGCCGCACCGCCAAGACCGACTTCGAACTGGGCGGCAAGACCATCAAGAAGGGCGACAAGGTGGTCATGTGGTACGTCTCGGGCAACCGCGACGACGAGGTGATCGAGAACCCGAACGCCTACATCATCGACCGCGAACGGCCCCGCCAGCACCTGTCCTTCGGCTTCGGCATCCACCGCTGCGTGGGCAACCGCCTGGCCGAGCTGCAGCTGAAGATCCTCTGGGAAGAGATCCTTGTCCGCTTCCCGGAGATCCGGGTGGTCGAGGAGCCGGTCCGGGTGCACTCGAACTTCGTGAAGGGCTACGAGTCCATGCAGGTGATCATCCCCAGCCGGAACTAGGGTCCCCCGTCGC
>DASUIJ010000331.1:0-8403 GCA_036279815.1 Phenylobacterium sp.
AGGGCGCGGACCGTCATCACCAGGACGCTGACCACCAGCACCTGCCACAACAGCTCGACCAGCCCCGGCCTGTGGGGCGCCGGCGTGCCGTACATCGTCCAGCGGACCAGCATGACATAGGCGCTCACCAGGGGCGTCATCAGCAGGCTGGTCAGGCCGACACGGCGCCAGATGGCGGTCGCCCTGCGGCCGAGGCTTTCGTCGATCGCCACCCCGATCGCCCCGCCGCCGACGATGCAGAGACCCCAGTACAGATAGCGCTCGGCGGCGGGCAGGATGTCGGTGCCGAAGGGGCCGACCGCGCCCATGAACAGACCGAGCGCCAGCAACAGGGCGGCGTCCGCGGCGAGGCGCGGGCCAAGCGTCAGCGGGGATGACAGGGTCGGGCGCACGCAGAGTTCCGTTCACGCAGATTTGGCGCCGTTCGCGGACCTCGGCTAGCGCGACCCGGGCGTCGCGGCAATCTCGCCCCAACTGGAGGCGAAGACCGATGATCAAAGTCCTGAACCGCGCCGCATGGGGCCTGGCCGCGTTCCTGAGCGTGGCCGTGGCGATCTTCTCCTATCGCTACCTGCCGCGCATGGGGTTCCTGTCGCCGGACATCCTGGCGAATCTGTTCGCCCGCCCCTGGCTGGACGTCCATGTGGCGGGGGCGGCGACGGCCCTGCTGCTGGGGCCGTTCCAGTTCCTGCGGGCCTTGCGCCAACGCCATCGCGCCGTGCATCGCTGGATGGGCCGCACCTATGTGGTCGGTTGCCTGGCCGGCGGCGCGGGCGGTTTCGTGATGGCCTTCGGAACCACGGCCGGGCCGGTCGCCACCGTCGGCTTCGCCCTGCTCGCGGTCTGCTGGATCTACGCCAATGTCCAGGCCTGGCGACTGGCGGTCGCCGGACGTTTCACCGAGCACCGCGTCTGGATGATCCGCTCCTTCGCCATGACCTTCGCGGCGGTGACCCTGCGGATCTACGCACCCCTGCTGCCCCTGACCGGGCTGTCGTTCCGGGACGCCTATATCGCCACCGCCTTCCTCAGCTGGATTCCCAACCTGATCCTGGCCGAGCTCTACCTGCGCGGGGCCTTCGGGCGGAAGGCGCTGCTGGCGGCGGAATAGCGCCCGCGGCCCCTCCAGAGCCCGTCGAACAGGGCGGTGAGCGCCTTGCGCACCTTCAGCTCGGGCGTGGTGTCCTTGCCCTTGACCCGGCGCATGACCGCCGAGCGCTTCTCCGGGGAATAGACGTCGGTCATGGCCTGAGGCTGGGCGGAGTGCGGCCCAGCCGCAAGACGCCGGTGAGCACCAGAGCCGAGAGCCAGCGCAGGCCCGGCGCCCGCGAGAGCGGCGTGAACAACAGATCGCGGACCAGCGGCCCCAGGCGCCCGCCGGACTGGAACAGCGGCGTCAGGGCTCGGGAGGCCAGCTGATAAACGCCGGTCTGCCGGCGGCGTTGCGCCTGGAACCGCGCCAGGGACGCGGCCACCGGACGGTCGACAGCCACCGCCTCGGCCAGCTCGACGGCGTCGATGAGCCCCAGGTTGCCGCCCTGGCCGAGCTGGGGGCTGGTCCCGTGGGCGGCGTCGCCGATCAGCAGCAGGCCGGCCCGCGACCAGCGCCCGACTGACACGTCGCGATAGACCGCCGGCGCAAACTGGCTGGGACGGGTGAACTGATCCAGCAGCGGCCTGGCCTCCGGCCACACCCTCAAGGCCTGGGCGCGCCAAGCCTTGAGATCCCCCTGGAAGAACGCCTTCATCTCCGCCTGGGGCAAAGACCAGAAGACGCTGACCAGGTCACCCTCCCCGTCGGGGCCGCGGCCGATGGGCAGGACGCCCATCATGGTCGAAGCGCGGCGATAGCGCTGGTGCAGGGCGCCGGAGAAGGTCCCGTCAACGTCACGGGCATTGGCCCAGACAGCGCCCCACGGATAGACCGGCGCGCGAGCCCGGGGCCGGACCTGGGCGCGCAAGCGCGAGGCCGAGCCGTCTGCGATCACCGCAAAGTCATAGGGCCCGTGCGCCGTCCCGGCGGCGTCGCGCAGCACAGGGCGATCGGCCGTCTCGAGACCCTTGATCACGCAGCCCGTCAGCTGGATCACGCCGGCCGGGGCGAGCGCGCCTTGCAGCACGTCGAACAGGCTGGCGCGATGCACGCCCAGTCCGAAGGCGCCGGGCCGCCAGTCCTCATAGGCCATGTTCATGACCTGCCGGCCGGCTACGTCGCGGCCGTCGAGGCGGGTGATGCGGGCCCCGAGTTCCAGCACGGGTTCGGCAAGGCCCAGGGCCCGCAGGGCCGCCAGACCGGACGGCTGGAGCAACAGGCCCGAGCCCACCGGCCGCGGTTTTTCAAAGGCTTCGAACAGCGTGACCTCGTGCCCGCGGCGCGCGAGCGCCAGGGCCGAGGCCATGCCGGCCACCCCGCTTCCGACGACGGCGGCGCGCACGCGTCCGCGGCCCTCTAGAGCCCGTCGAACAGGGCGGTGGAGAGGTAGCGTTCCGCGAAGCTGGGGATGATGGCGACGATCACCTTGCCGGCCATGTCGTCGCGCGCGGCGATGTCGAAGGCCGCCGTCAGCGCGGCGCCCGAGGAGATGCCGACGGGGATGCCCTCTTCCCGGGCCACGCGGCGGGCCATGGCGAAGCTGTCGTCGTTGGAGACCTGGACGATCTCGTCGATGACGCCGCGGTCGAGGATCGAGGGCACGAAGCCCGCCCCGATGCCCTGGATCTTGTGCGGCGCCGGCGGGCCGCCCGACAGCACCGCCGAGGATTCCGGCTCCACGGCGATCATGCGCACGGACGGCTTGCGGGCCTTCAGCACCTGGCCGACCCCGGTGATGGTGCCGCCGGTGCCGACCCCGGAGACCACCGCGTCGACGCGGCCCTCGGTGTCGTTCCAGATTTCCTCGGCGGTGGAGACCCGGTGGATCAGCGGGTTGGCGGCGTTGTCGAACTGCTGGGGCATGACGGCGCCCGGGATGGCCTCCACCAGCTCCTTGGCGCGGGCGACGGCGCCGGCCATGCCGCGCTCGGCCGGGGTCAGCTCCAGCTTGGCGCCCAGGATCAGCAGCATCTTGCGTCGTTCGATCGACATGCTCTCGGGCATGCACAGGATCAGCTTGTAGCCCTTTGAGGCGGCCACGAAGGCCAGGGCGATGCCGGTGTTGCCGCTGGTGGGCTCGACGATGGTGGCGCCGGGCTTGAGCAGCCCCTCGGCCTCGAGGCTCTCGATCAGCGAGACGCCGATGCGGTCCTTCACCGAGCCGATCGGGTTGAAGAATTCCAGCTTGGCCAGGACCTCGCCCTTGGGCTTCAGCGCCCGGGTCAGGTTGGGGAGCCCCACCAGCGGGGTGTCGCCGATGGTGTCGAGGATGGAGGCGAAGACCTTCCCGCGCCCGGCCCGATGGTAGCGGGCGGCGTCGTAGGCGGAGGAGGCGGGAGAGTCGGCCATGAGTGCGATCCTGAAGTCGTATCTTGGCCGCGAACTTAGGCCCGCGGCCAGGATTTGGAAGGGAGGTTCTGATGCGGGGCGGCTGAGGTTTTCTATAGGCGCGGCTATTCCGCGGCCAGGGTGGCGGCGCCCGCGCCCAGCAGGGGCTCCAGGATCGTGGCCGCCAGCCAGCGCACCGCCGGGACCGCCACCCCGTCGCCGACCACATGGAACGCCGAGGTCGCGCCCTGCGGCAGGCGGTAGGATTCGGGCAGGCCCATCAGCCGGGCGCCCTCCCTGGGGCTGATCAGCCGGGTGCGGACCTGGCCGCGATCGATCACCATCAGGGTCTGGCGCGAGGAGCCGCCGCGCGGGGTGCGCAGGCATCCGGCCAGCCCGTCGAACCGCGCCTCGGCCCGCTGCACCCGCCGGCCGTCCTCCACCCGCATGCGGCGGAACAGTCCGCCCACGGTCCGGCCTCCCGACGCCTGCGCCGCATCGACTCGGGCCCGGTGCAGAGGCGCCATCAGCTCGATCAGGGCCGCCGTGCGGGCGGGCGGCCGCCAGGCGCAGGCCTCGTCCGGTTCGAGCAGGCTGGCCAGGTCGGTGTTGCGGGCGGCGGGCGCCTCGCCGCGCCAGCGGACCCACAGCGGCGCGAGGTCGGCCGGCAGCCGCGCCTGGGCGTCGCGCACGGCCCGGGTCTGGAAGGGGCTGTCGCCGACCAGGGCCGCGGGGACCGCCTCGCGGGTGGCGATCACGAACACCCGGGGCCGCGACTGGGGCAGGAAGCGCGCGGCGTCGATCTCCAGGGCGCCGAACCGGTAGCCCTGGGCGGCCAGGGCGCGGCACAGGGCCGTGAAGTCCGCGCCGCCGTGGGAGGTGAGCAGGCCGCTGACGTTCTCGATGACCACGGTGCGCGGCGCGCGGCCTTCGGCGCCCAGGGCCTCGACCAGCCGCCAGAAGCCGAAGAAGGCCGAGGAGCGCCCCCCGGCCAGCCCCGCCCGCGCGCCGGCGAGGCTGAAGTCCTGGCAGGGCGAGGAGGCCCAGGCGAGATCGGCCTGGCCGGGCAGGTCGGCGGCCTCGAGCTTCCAGACGTCGCCTTGCCGCAAGTGCGCCGCGGCGTCGGGAAAATTGTCGCGATAGGCGGCCGTCTTGACCGGATCGAAGTCGTTGGCGAAGGCGCAGGTCCAGCCGGCGCCCAGGCCCAGGCGCGCCATGCCTCCGCCGGCGAAGAATTCGTAGAAGGTGCGACTCACGGCGGCGAGCTTAGCGCGGCGGGCGCCCGGACCCTAGTTCGCTCAGGGCGCCTGCGACCCGGGCTGCCGCCACGGCGCCCTTGACCGGACCGGCCCTTCGGGCGGCTAATCGCAGGATAACAGAAGAACACATTGGGAGACCGCCATGGCCAAGCACGATCAGGCCGCCTGGGATCTGGTGATCCGCAACGGGCGCGTGGTGGACGGGACCGGCGGGCCGGCCTTCGAGGCCGATGTCGCGGTGAAGGACGGCAGGATCGCCCAGGTGGGCGCGGTCTCAGGCCGCGGCGCGGAGGAGATCGACGCCGCCGGCAAGCTGGTCACCCCGGGCTTCGTCGACATCCACACCCACTATGACGGCCAGGCGACCTGGGACCAGCATATGCAGCCCTCGGCCTGGCACGGGGTGACCACCGTGGTGATGGGCAATTGCGGGGTCGGGTTCGCCCCCTGCCGCCCCGAGGACCACGACCGGCTGATCCGGCTGATGGAAGGGGTGGAGGACATCCCCTTCCCGGTGCTGGCCGAGGGCCTGCCGTGGAACTGGGAGAGCTTCCCGGACTATCTGGACTCGCTGGAGAAGCGGTCCTTCGACGTCGATATCGGGACCCAGCTGCCGCACGCCGCCCTGCGGGTCTTCGTGATGGGCGAGCGCGGCGCCAACCGCGAGCCCGCGACCCCGGCCGACATCGCCGCCATGGCCGCCATCGCCCAGAAGGCGGTGGAAGCCGGCGCCCTGGGCTTCTCCACCTCGCGGACCCTGAACCACCGCACCTCCGACGGACAGCCGACCCCGACCCTCACCGCAGGGGAGGACGAACTGACCGGCGTGGCCATGGGCCTGGCCGCCGCCGGCAAGGGCGTGCTGCAGGTGGTGTCCGACTTCGCCGACCCGAAGGCCGAGTTCGCCATGCTGCGCCGCATCGTCGAACACTCGGGCCGCCCCCTGTCGTTCAGCCTGGTGCAGAGCCCGCGCGGGCCCGACGCCTGGAAGACCATGCTGGACGCGCTCAGCGCCGCCACCGCGGCGGGCCTGCCGATGAAGGCCCAGGTGGCCGGGCGGCCCGTGGGCGTGCTGCTGGGCTTCGAGCTGACGCTCAATCCGTTCAGCCACACCCAGACCTACCAAAGCATCGCCCGGCTGCCCTTCGCCCAGCGCCTGGAACGGCTGAACGACCCGGCGTTCCGCGCCGCCCTGCTGGCGGAGGCGACGCCGGCCGGCGGCCACGCCATCGGCGCCAGCCTGACCCGCAACTGGTCGACCATGTTCCTGATGGGCGAGGAGCCCGACTACGAGCAGACCCCCGACCGGACGGTGGCCAGGCTGTCGGAAGCCCGCGGGATATCCCCCGACGAGCTGGCCCTGGAGCACATGATGTCCAACGGCGGGCGCGGCATGCTCTACCTGCCGTTCCTGAACTACGCCTCCGGTTCTCTGGACCCGAGCTACGCCATGCTGACCCATCCGGACACCGTGCCCGGCCTGTCGGACGGCGGGGCGCATGTGGGGATGATCTGCGACGGCAGCTTCCCGACCTCGAACCTCACCCTGTGGACCCGGGACCGCACACGCGGGCCGAAGCTGGGGGTCGAGGAGGTGGTGCGGATGCAGACCCATGACACCGCCCAGGCCGTGGGCCTCTACGACCGCGGGGTGATCGCGCCGGGCTATCGGGCCGACATCAACGTCATCGACTACGACAGGCTCACCCTCAAGGCGCCGCAGGTGGCCTACGACCTGCCCTCGGGCGGGCGGCGGCTGATCCAGCGGGCGGAGGGCTATGTGGCCACCATCCTGGCCGGCCAGGTCACCTATCGCGACGGGGAGCCCACCGGCGCCCTGCCCGGCCGGCTGCTGCGCGGCAGCCAGGCGGCGCCCGTCGCCATGGCCGCCGAATAGGAAGCCCCGCCATGACCCCCCAGGTTCTCGAAACCGCCTGCGAATGGGCCGCCGAGGACGTCGCCGATCCCGCCGGCTGGACGGAACGTCTGTCTACGGACGAAATCGCCGAGCTGGAGGCCGCCATGGCCGTGGCGCGGGCGAAATCCGCCGACTTCCTGGAGATCGGCAAGGACGATTTCCCCCTGCCGACCCTGGGGCCGCGCCTGAAGGCCGTCGAGCGCGAGCTGATGGACGGGCGCGGTTTCGTGCGGCTGCGCGGCCTGCCCCGCGAGCGCTGGACCAACGACGACATGTGCCTGGCCTACTGGGGGATCGGCGCCCACCTCGGCCGGCCCTGGCCGCAGAACGCCAAGGGCCATCTGCTGGGCGACGTCACCGATCACGGCAAGGCGCCGGGCGACCCGACGGCGCGGGGCAACGAGCTGGGCCAGATCGGCCTCGACTATCACTGCGACGGCTCGGACCTGGTGGGCCTGCTCTGCCTGCAGACCGGCGTGTCCGGCGGGCTGTCGGCGGTGTGCAATTCGGTGAGCCTGCACAACCGGCTGGTCCGCGAGCGGCCCGACCTGGCGGCCGAGCTCTACAAGCCCCAGCCCTTCGACTATCGCGGCGAGCAGGCGCCCGGGAAACCCGGCTGGTACCTGATGCCGGTGTTCACCGAGCACGGCGGGCGGCTGTTCATCCGCCTGATCGCCCCGTACATCCTGGCCTCCCAGCGCCATGCCGACGCGCCCCGCCTGACCGACAAGGCGCGCGAGGCGCTGGAGTGGATGAAGGCCGAGTCCGAGAGCGGCCGCCACGCGGTGATCATGGATTTCCGCCCCGGCGACATGCAGTTCATCAACAACTACCACGTCCTGCACGGGCGCACGGCCTACGAGGACGACCGCGCGGCCGGCAAGGTGCGACACCTCAAGCGCCTGTGGCTGGAGACCCAGGTGCTGGCCGACCGGCCCGCCGTGTTCACCAACCGCATGGGCTCGCACTGGTCGCAGAAGAAGGTGATCAGCCGCATGGACGCGGCGAGCTGACGCGAAAATGCTGCAGCGAATGCTGCGCAGCATTCCAGCCCCCGCCTCACCTCTCCCGCCGGGCTGCGGAGGCGCCGGACGGGGCGGTTCGGCCAGGCCGGGATCGGCTCTGAAACCCCGTTCGCGGCCCTCCGCAGGGGGAACGGGGCGGCGTGAAGGGCCCACGCCTTCGCGGGAAATGCTGCGCAGCAAAGCGCCCGCCGCGCCCATTTGCCTCTTCGCCGCCGCGCCGACGCAAGCCATATAGCGCCCATGTCAGCCTCACCCCTAGACGAGGCGCGGGAGATCCTGCGCCGCACGTTCGGACATGCCGAGTTCCGGGGGCGGCAGGCGGAGGTGATCACCGAGATCCTGGCCGGCCGGTCGGCCCTGGCCGTGCTCCCCACCGGTGGCGGCAAGAGCGTCTGCTACCAGATCCCCGCCATGATGCGGCCGGGCCTGGGCCTGGTGGTCTCGCCCCTGATCGCCCTGATGGCCGACCAGGTCGCCGGGCTGCAGCAATCGGGCGTCTCCGCCGCGCGGCTCGACTCCACCGGCGAGCCCTGGGAGCGGACCCAGACCTGGGAGAAGATCGAGGCCGGCGAGCTGGACCTGCTCTACATCTCCCCCGAGGGCCTGATGCAGCCTGCGATGATGGAGCGGCTGCGCCGCACCCCGCTGTCGCTGATCGCCATCGACGAGGCCCACTGCGTCAGCCAGTGGGGCCATGACTTCCGCCCCGAATACCGGATGCTGGGCCGCCTGGCCGAAGTGTTCCCCGACGTGCCGCGCCTGGCGGTGACCGCCACCGCC
>DASUIJ010000332.1:0-2488 GCA_036279815.1 Phenylobacterium sp.
CCGGCGCCCGCAGCGACGCCGCCACCCTCTGCGGCCTGGCCCGCAAGTACGGTGCGCTCTCCATCGTCGACTGCGTGACCTCGCTGGGCGGGATCACCGTCGATGTCGCCGCCTGGGACGCCGACGCCGTCTATTCCGGCACCCAGAAGTGCCTCTCGGCCCCTCCGGGTCTCTCGCCCATCGCCCTGTCGAAGCGCGCCCAGGAAGCCATCGCCGGCCGCAAGACCAAGGTCCGCAACTGGCTCTGCGACTTCAACCTGCTGATGAGCTACTGGGGCGGCGAGGGCGGCCGCACCTATCACCACACCGCGCCGATCAACGCCCTCTACGGTCTGCACGAGAGCCTGGTGGCGCTGTTCGAGGAAGGCCAGCAGGCCGTTCTCGTCCGCCACGCCCGCACCCACGAAGCCCTGGCCGCCGGCGTCGAAGCGCTCGGCCTCAAGTTCCTGGTCGACGCCAAGGACCGCCTGCCGCAGCTCAACGCGGTGATCGTCCCCGACGGCGTCGACGAGGCCGCCGTCCGCACCTACGTGCTCGACAAGTGGGACCTGGAACTCGGCGCCGGCCTCGGCCCGCTGAAGGGCAAGGTCTGGCGCATCGGCCTGATGGGCGCCTCGGCCACCCCCTGGCACGTTCGCCTCTGCCTCAACGCCCTCTCCGAAGCCCTTGCCGCTCAAGGCTTCAAGGCCGACGGCGCCGCGGCCCTCGCCGCCGCCGAGGCCAAGCTGGGCTGAAGCTCCGTTCCCTCTCCCCGGCGGGGAGAGGGCTAGGGTGAGGGGGCCTCGGCCGCCGAGAACTTTCCCCCTCCCCATTCCCCATCGCTGGCGTAACCTCCGCCCAAGCCCGCCGCCATCAGCGGGCGTCCGGGAGGTTTCAGTTGAGCAGCGTGGAAGCCAGCGGATCGGGGGCGGTCGCCGACCTGCCGATTGACGCCGAAGTCATGGGCGATGGCCGCCTGACCCGGGGCGGGGTCGGCTGGGCGCTCTTCGAAGGCGCCCGCAATCCCTACGTCATCCTGATCACCATCTACATCTTCATGCCCTATGTGGCGGGCGTGATGGTCGGCGATCCGGTTCGCGGCCAGGAGATCATCTCGCAGTGGAGCCAGTACGCCGGCTGGGCGGTGATGCTGACTGCGCCGCTGCTGGGCGCCTCGATCGATCAGCTGGGACCGCGCAAACGCTGGCTCGCCCTGGTCGTGGGGCTGATGGTCCCGATGATCGCGGCGCTCTGGTGGGCCAAGCCGGACGGCAGCGGGATCAGCGTCATCAGCATCATGATGCTGACCACCGCCATCGGCCTGCTGTTCTCGTTCAGCGAGGTGCTGCACAACTCGCTGCTGGTCCGCGCGGCCGGCCTCTCCGGCGCGCACAAGGCCTCGGGACTGGCCCTGGCGCTCGGCAACCTGTTCTCGGTGGTGGCTCTGGCCTTCACCGCCTGGGCCTTCGCCCTGCCGGGCAAGGTCGACTGGGGCTGGGTGCCGACCGCCCCGCTGTTCGGGCTTGATCCCGCCAGTCACGAGCCGGAGCGGGTGGTCGCCCTGATGGCTGCGGCGATCTTCGCGCTCGGGGCCCTGCCGCTTTTCCTGTTCACGCCGGACGCGCCCAAGACCGGCGTCCCCATGCTGGCCGCGTTCCGCAACGGCGCGGCCCAGTTGGTGCGGATGGTCGCCACCGTGCGGGGCTACAAGGACGCCGCAATCTTCCTGGTCAGCCGCATGTTCTATGTCGACGGCATGAACGCCATCCTGATCTACGCCGGGCTCTATGCCATCGGCGTGATGAAGTGGGGCGCGCTGGAGATGCTGATCTATGGCATCATCCTCTCGATCCTGGCGGTGCTGGGCGGTTTCGTCGGCCGCTGGCTCGACGCCGGCCTCGGCCCCAAGGGCGCTGTGCGGCTTGAGATCTTCATGTCGCTGCTCGGGATCATCGCCATGCTCGGCATGGCCCCGGACAAGATCCTCTATTTCTGGGCCTTCGATCCGGCCGCCCATCCGCCGATGTGGGACGGCCCGGTGTTCCGCACCCTGCCGGAGTGGATCTTCATCCTGATCGGCTTCTCCAACGCCATCTTCATCACCGCCCAGTACGCTTCCAGCCGCACCATGCTCACCCGCATCACGCCGCCGGACCAGACCGGAGCCTTCTTCGGGGTCTATGCGCTGTCGGGCGTCGCCACCGGCTGGCTCGGCCCGATGATGGTCAACTGGGGCACCAAGGCCACCCACAGCCAGCAGGGCGGATTCGCCACCGTCACCGTATTGCTGGCCATCGGCTTCGTCGGCCTGCTGTTCGTGCGCGGAGGCGGCCGCCGCATCTGACTTTCCCTGCGCCGCCGCGAAGGCTAAGGCGGCGCCATGAACTGCGTCGCCCAGCTTGCCGCGCCTTGGCGCATGCCGGCGGAGGTCCTCTCGGCCTTTGCGGCCGAGCCGTGGGCTGCGTTGCTCGCCTCCGACGGCGGCGCGCGCGGCCGCTGGTCCTATCTG
>DASUIJ010000333.1:0-8556 GCA_036279815.1 Phenylobacterium sp.
GATCACCACCATCGCCGCCGCCTCGCCACCGGCCAGGACCGCGTCTCCGACGGAGACCTCCTCGAACCCCCGGGCGTCGAGCACCCGCTGGTCCACCCCTTCGAACCGGCCGGCCAGGACGATCAGTCCCGGGCCTTGGGCCCACTCTCGAACGCGCGCCTGGGTGAGGGGCTTTCCCCGGGCGCTCATGTACAAAAGCGGCCGCCCCCGCCGGTCCACGCTGTCCAGCGCAGCCGCGATGACGTCCGCTCGCATCACCTGTCCGGGACCGCCACCCGCGGGGGTGTCGTCGAGGAAGCCGCGCTTATCCTTGGAAAAGCCGCGAATGTCCAGTGTTTCCAAAGTCCAAAGCCCATGCTCGCGCCACGCCGTGCCGATCAGCGAGACGCCGAGCGGGCCCGGGAAGGCCTCGGGGAACATGGTCAGGACGGTGGCGTCGAAGGACATGGGCGGCTTTTGGACCAGGACGCGGGGTTTTTCGAGTCCGCACAACCTCCGCCCGGCGCGCCGGGCCGCGCAACGGCCGCCTTGCCGGGGGCCCGGCTTGGGCTTAAGCCGACGCCTTTCGCACTTGCAGCATTTCGAGACCGCCCATGGAAACGCCCGAGAACCTCACCGAGACCCTGGCGCTCGAGCGCCTGGAGGTGAACCTGTTCCGGGGCGTCAGTTCGGACGACGGCCCGGGCCGCATCTTCGGCGGCCAGGTGATCGCCCAGTCCCTGCTGGCGGCCTACGAGACGGTGGAAGACCGCATCTGCCACTCGCTGCACTGCTACTTCATCCGGCCGGGCGACCCGCGGGTGCCGATCGTCTTCGAGGTCGACCGGTCGCGCGACGGCGGCTCCTTCACCACCCGCCGGGTGGTGGCGGTGCAGCACGGCCAGCAGATCTTCAATCTGGCCGCCTCGTTCCAGGTGGCCGAGGAGGGCTTCGAGCACCAGTCGCAGATGCTGAAGGTGCCCGGCCCCGACGAGCTGCCCACCGAGGCTGAGTCCCTCAAGGCGGCGATGGACAAGATGCCGGAGGAGCAGCGCAAGTGGATGATGCGGCCGCGGCCGATCGAGATGCGCCCGGTGGACGGCGCCAGCATCTTCGACCGGGGAACCGACCGTCCGGACGCCCGGGAGCCCGCCAGCCAGACCTGGTTCCGCGCCCGCGCGCCGATCGGCGAGGACCTGCACATGCAGCAGGTGGTGCTGGCCTACGCCTCGGACATGAACCTGCTCTCCACCGCCATGCGGCCGCACCGGGTGCAGTGGCAGACCCGCGGCTTCCAGTCCGCCAGCCTCGACCACGCCATGTGGTTCCACAAGCCGGTGAACTTCAACGACTGGCATCTGTACGAGCAGGACAGCCCGAGCGCCTCGGGCGGCCGCGGGTTCATCCGCGGCGCGATCTACGCCCAGGACGGGACCCTGGTGGCCAGCGTCGCCCAGGAGGGCCTGATCCGGATGCGCAGGGACAAGTAGGCCGCGTCAGTCCTCGGCGTCGCGGCCTTCTTCGGGATCGGCTTCGATCACCGCCGGCGGGCTGGCGATCAGCCTGCCCTCGCCGATGCGCACGTGCGGCACGGCTTCGCGGGTGAAGGGCAGCCACCAGCTCGCGCCGGTGGGGGGCTGGATTTCCAGCAGGTCGCCGGCGCCGAAGTCCTGCACGGCCTTGACCTTGCCCAGCACGGCGCCGGCCTCGGTCTCCACCGTCAGCCCGATGAGGTCGGCGAGATAGTACTCGTCCTCGTCCGCCGGCGGCAGCACGTCGCGGGAAATGAACAGCTTCAGGCCCCGCAGGGCCTCCGCGCCGTTGCGGTCCTCGACGCCCCGGATGCGCGCCACGATCCCGCTCTTGGCGGGCCTCGCGGAGGTGATGACCAGGGCGGGCGAGCCGTCCTGGCGCATCAGGGCCTTGTAGCCGGCCAGGGCCATGGGGTCGGCGGTGAAGGTGGTGATCTTCACCTCGCCGCGCACGCCGTGCGCGCCGCCGACCTGGGCCACGAGGAGGAGCTGGTCCGTCATCTGGTCACGCTCCGCTCACCCCGACCGTGGCGGCCGGGATGGGCGGAACCGGGTGACTAGCCTTCGGTCGCTTCGCCGGCTTCGGCGGCGGGAGCCGCCTCGGCGGCGGCTTCGGCGGCCGGCGCTTCAGCGGCGGGGGCTTCCTCGACGGCGGCCGGCGCGGCTTCGGCGACGACTTCAGGCTCGGGCGCGGGCTCGGGCGTGGGCTCGGGCGCGGGCGCGGCGGCGGCTTCCGCGGCGGCGGCGGCGGCGTCGACTTCACGCTGGGCGCGCTCTTCGGCGCGTTCCTTGGCCTTCTTGCCGGGCTCGCCCTTGCTGGGGTTGTTGCCGTGTTCCCACTTCACCACGCCCTGGGTGGACAGGAAGCGCGCCACGCGGTCGGTGGGCTGGGCGCCCTTGCCGATCCATTCCTGGATGCGCTCGAGCTTCAGGGTGACGCGGGTCGGGTCATCCTTCTTGAGCAGCGGGTTGTAGGCGCCGACCTTCTCGATGAAGCGGCCGTCGCGGGGCGAGTGGCTGTCGGCGACGACGATCGAGTAGTAGGGGCGCTTCTTGGCGCCGCCACGGGCGAGACGGATCTTAAGCATCGGTAGTCCTCTGTATTCCTAGGATTTCTTGAAAGGATTGAAGCCCGGGAGTCCGCCCAGGCCGGGAAGTTTCGGAGCGCCGCCGCCGAGGCCGGGCAGGTTCGCCCCGCCGCCGGCCAGCTTGCCGAGCTCCTCGATCTGGCTTTGGTCCGGGGCGGCCAGCTTGCCGCCGCCCAGGGCCTTCAGCCGGTCCATGCCGCCGCCCGCGCCGCCCATCATGCCGGCCATGCGCGCGAAGCCCTTGCCGCCGTCGCGGCTCATCATCTTGAAGGCGTCGGCCATCTGCCGGTGCTGCTTCAGCAGGCGGTTGACCTCGGAGACCTCGACCCCGGCGCCGGCCGCGATGCGGCGCTTGCGCGAGGCCTGCAGCACGTCGGGCTTCTTGCGCTCGAGCTTGGTCATCGACGAGATGATCGCCGCCTGGCGGTCCAGCATCTTGTCGGAGATATTGGCCTCGGCGATCTGCTTCTTGACCTTCTGGACGCCCGGCAGGAAGCCCATCAGGCCTTCCATCCCGCCCATCCGCTTCATCTGCTGGAACTGCTCGGCCATCATGTCGAGGTCGAACTGGCCCTTGGCCAGCCGCTTGGCCATGGCCTCGGTCTTGGCCACGTCCAGGTCCTGGGAGGCCTTTTCCACCAGGGCGACCACGTCGCCCTGGCCCAGGATGCGCCCGGCGACCCGGGCGGCGTCGAACACGTCCAGCCCGTCGATCTTCTCCGACACGCCCAGGAACTTGATGGGCAGGCCGGTGACCGCGCGCATGGACAGCGCCGCGCCGCCGCGCCCGTCGCCGTCGGCGCGGGTCAGCACCAGGCCGGTCAGCGGCAGGCGCTCGTGGAAGGCCTTGGCGGTGCGCACCGCGTCCTGGCCGGTCAGGCTGTCGGCCACCAGCAGGGTCTCGGAGGGGTTGGAGATCTTCGCGATCTCGGCCGCCTCGCTCATCATCGCCTCGTCGAGCGTCGTGCGCCCGGCGGTGTCGAGGATCAGGATGTCGTAGCCCTGCAGCCGGGCCGCGCTCATGGCGCGCCGGGCGATGTCGGGGGCCGACTGGCCGGCGACGATGGGCAGGAAGTCGGCCTCGGCCAGCCCGGCCAGGGTCTGCAGCTGCTCCATGGCGGCCGGGCGCCGGGTGTCCAGCGAGGCCAGCAGCACCTTCTTGCGGTCCTTGACCAGCTTCAGCGCCAGCTTCGCCGCCGTGGTGGTCTTGCCCGAGCCCTGCAGGCCGGCCATCAGGATCACGGTCGGCGGATTGAGGCTGATGTTCAGCCCCTCGACGGCGTCGCCGCCCAGCATCTCCACCAGGCCGTCATAGGTGATCTTCACCACCTGGTCGGCCGGGCGGACCGAGCGGATCACTTCCTCGCCCGAGGCCCGTTCCTTGGCCTTGGCGATGAACTCGCGCACCACCGGCAGGGCGACGTCGGCCTCGAGCAGGGCCACGCGCACTTCGCGCAGGGCCTCGTCGATGTCCTTTTCGGACAGCACCCCGCGACCGGAGAGCCGGTCGAATACGGAAGACAGCCGATCGGTCAGCGCGTCGAACAATTCCAGCTCCGCAGGCATTTCCCGAACCGGAAATGCGCACCTAAAGTCTTTGCGTCGTCGAAGACAACGCGGGGGCCCAAACGCAATCGACCCCCGTGGACGATCACGTCGACGGGGGGCCTCGCCGCCCTCGTCCCATCTCCAAGATGGGGGTCGTGGCGGTGGAGGGCGCGATTGCTCTGCGCCGGAAGGGGCGGCTTATGCGCTGAACAGGCCGCAAGGTCAAGGAAAGCGGGCCCCCGCGCCGTCCGGCCCCCCGGCGGCGGGATCGCTCGGCGTCCGAAAACCGCCAGCGCGCCCGCCCTCGCGCGACTATATTGCTCGCATGACCCAGGGCTTCCACATCTTCGAGACCGTCCTCGGCTGGGCGGGCCTGGCCTGGGGCGACCGGGGCCTGATCGGCGCCCACCTGCCGGAGCGCGAGCTCGCCGGCGTTCGGGCGCGGATGCAAAAGCGCTTCCCGCAGGCCGTGGAGACCGACGCCCCGCCGCCGTCCGTCGCCGCCGCCCTGGCCGAGATCCGCCGCCTGCTTGCGGGCGAGAAGCCCATGCTCGCCGACATCCTCATCGACGAGGCCCGGGTGCCGGAGTTCAACCGCCGGGTCTACCAGATCGCGCGGTCCATCCCGCCGGGCGAGACCCTCACCTACGGCGAGATCGCCGTGAAGCTGGGCGACAGGCTGCTGGCCCGCGACGTCGGCCAGGCCCTGGGCGCCAACCCCTGGCCGATCGTGGTGCCCTGCCACCGGGTGACGGCGGCCGGCGGCAAGCTCGGCGGCTTCTCCGCCCCCGGCGGCCGGCAGACCAAGCTCAGGCTCCTGGCCATCGAAGGCGCCCGGGCGGCGGCCCAGGGCGACCTGTTCGGCTAGGCCGCGTCCGCCCTCCCCCCGCGAGCGGGGAGAGGGGGAGACCGCCTCAGGCGGTCGGGAAGCCCTTGTCCCGCAGATAGGCCTTCACGTCCGGGTCGCGGCCGCGGAAGGCCCGGTACTGCTCGGCCGGGTCCACCGTGTTGCCCCGGCTCATGATCTTGTCGTGCAGGCGCTTGGCCACGGTCTTGTCGTAGGGCCCGCCGGCCTCCTCGAAGGCCTCGAAGGCGTCGTGGTCCAGCACCTCCGACCACAGGTAGCTGTAATAGCCCGCCGAATAGCCGTCGCCGGCGAAGATGTGGCCGAACTGCGGGGTGCGATGCCGCATGGGCAGCTCTTCCGGCATGCCCAGCTTCGCCAGCTCGTCCTTCTCGAAGGCGCGCGGGTCGATGTCGGCGTCCCCGGCCAGGTGCAGCTTCATGTCGATCAAGGCCGAGGACAGGTACTCGGTGACCTCGAAGCCCTTGCGGAAGGTGTGGGTCTTGCGGATCTTCGCCACCAGCGCCTCGGGGATCGGCTTGCCCGTCTGGTGGTGCAGGGCGAACCGGCTCAGCACCTCCGGCGTCGACAGCCAGTTCTCGTTCAGCTGCGAGGGGAACTCCACATAGTCGCGCGGCACGGCGGTGCCCGACACCGTCGGATAGGTCACGTCGGAGTTCAGTCCGTGCAGGGCGTGGCCGAACTCGTGGAACATGGTGACGCCGTCGTCCCACGACACCAGCACCGGCGAGCCCTCCGCCCCCTTCACGAAGTTGGCGTTGTTGGAGACGATGGTGGTCACCGCGCCCTTGTAGTTCTCCTGGGCGCGATAGGCGTTCATCCAGGCGCCCGAGCGCTTGCCGGTCCGGGCGTAGGGGTCAAAGTACCACAGGCCCACATGCTTGCCGTCGCGGGTCACCTCCCAGACGCGCACGTCGGGATGCTGCACCGGCACGTCGCTCACCGGCGTGAACTGGAAGCCGTAGAGCTGGCCCGCCGCCCAGTGCATGCCCTCCCGCAGCTTGTCGAGCTGCAGGTAGGCCTTCACGTCGTTCATATCGAGGTCGTAGTTGGCCGTGCGCACCTTCTCCGCATAGTAGCGGTAGTCCCAGGGCGCGATCTTGATCCCGGCCTTTTCCTTGTCGGCCAGGGCCTGCATCTCGGCCACTTCCTGGCGGACCCGGGCCACGGCCGAGGGCCAGACCCGCATCATCAGGGCCATGGCGTTGTCCGGGGTCTTGGCCATGGCGTCTTCCAGCCGCCAGTGGGCGTGGGTCGGATAGCCCAGCAGCCGGGCGCGTTCGGCCCGCAGCTTCAGGATCTTCCGGATGCCGGCGTTGTTGTCCTTGGCGTCGCCGTTGTCGCCGCGGCTGTAATAGGTGCGCCAGACCTTTTCGCGCAGGTCGCGGCGGTTGGAATAGGTCAGGAACGGGTCCATGGACGAGCGGGTGTTCAGGATCGCCCACTGGCCCTTGCGGCCCTTCTCTTCGGCCGCCGCCGCCGCGCCCGCGCGCACGTCGTCGGGCAGGCCCGACAGCTCGCTCTCGTTGGACAGGTAGAGGACGTAGTCGGTCTCGTCGGCCAGCAGGTTCTGGCTGAAGGTGTTGAACAGGCCGGCCAGCTCCTGGTTGATCGCCGCGACCCGGGCCTTGTCCTTCGCGGACAGCTTGGCCCCGGCGCGGACGAACCGGTTCCAGTAGACCCAGCACAGGCGCTGCTGCTCGGGCGTCAGCCCGGCGCGGTTCTCATAGACCGCCTCGATGCGGGCGAAGAGGGCGGGGTTCTGCTGGATGGCGTCGGCGTGGGCGGCGAGCCTGGGCTCCATCTCCGTCTCCACGGCCCGGACCTCCGGCGTCGACAGGGTGCTCGTCCAGACGCCGTAATAGGTGAGCACCCGGTTGCCCATCGATCCGCTGCGCTCCAGCGCCACGATGGTGTTCTCGAAGGTCGGGGCCGCCTTGTCCGCGACGATGGCGTCCACCTCCGCCCGCTCCTGCGCCATGGCCTCGGTCATGGCGGGGGCGAGATCGGAGACCTTGACCTGGTCGAAGGCGGGGACCCCGCCATAGGGCCCGGTCCACGGCTTCGTCAGGGGATTGGTCGGGGCGCCGGCCTGGGCGGCGATCACCGCCTTGGGCAGGCTGGAAGCGGCCGCGGCTGCGGCGGTAGCGGCAAGAAACGTGCGCCGTTGCATGAAAACTCCGAAGGCATGTGCAAAGTCTTAGCGACCTTATGCACGAAGGCGCCCCGGGTCACATGACAGGGTTGTAATCTTACCGGTCGGACAGCCGCTCCACGGCGGCCTGGCTGATCTCGTCGGCCTCGGCGGCGGTCAGGCCGTAGGCGATCAGGATCAGGCTCACCAGGTCGATGGCGTGGGCCGGGTCGGCGCTGGCGGAGATCACCTCGGCCTGGGCCATGCGCACGGCGCCGAAGATCAGGTTGCGGGCGGCGTCGGGATTGACCGGCCGGAACCGGCCGCGGCCCACGGCCCACTGGAAGATCGCGTCGAAGCGCGCCGCCACCAGGGCCTGGCGGGGCCGCGACGACCGCTCGATGCGCATCGCCACCCATCCCTCCAGGGGGTCGGTCGCCACGATCCGGAAGGATTCGTGGACGATCAGGGCCAGCACCAGGGCCGGGTCGTCGACCCCCTCCGCGGCGACGCCCAGGCGCCGGTCGAACTCCACGGCCAGGTGGTTGTTCAGCGCGTCCAGCAGGTCGCCGACCGCCGGGAAGTAGTTGTAGAACGTCCCGCGCGACACGCCCGCCGCCGCCACGAAGTCCTCGATGGACGACGCTTCGGGGCCCTTCTCGGCGATCACGGCCATGGCCGCCTCGATGAGACGCTGCCGGGTCCTGGCCCGGCGGTTCTCCGCGTTGGCGGCTCTGGCCTCGAGGTTTACGCGCAAACGGTCACTCTTTCGCGGCGGGTCGGATCAGGCGGCTTCGGGCAGGTACTGGCGAACCAGGTTGGCGGCCGCCAGCGACAGCGGGTCGCCGCGCCGTTCCAGCGCGCCGATCTCGTGGGTCAGGGCGTCGCTGATCTCGCGATGGGCCAGGGGGGACAGGTTCAGCAGGGCCTGGGTCGAGGCCCGGGCCAGCGCCAGGGCGGTCTGCAGGTCGACGTCGACGCCGATGGCCCAGTTGGAATCGGGGTCGCCGGCGGGTTCCGCCGGGGCGCGGAGGGGATTGGACATGGGGGCGGTCTCTGGTCGTTGGGGAGAACGGTGACAGAAGGGAGACGCGGCCGTGACGACCGCCCCTCGTTGCGGCGGCCCTTTTCTGTCAGACTGACATCAGTGTCAACCCGAAAGCGGCGCCGTAGCCGTGGTTTTTGAACGCGGGTATCAAAAAGCGGGGCGATCCGGCGGGTGCGGGACCGGGGAGGGGTCCCCCGAGGACCAGAAATCGGGGGCTCCGCGCCATCCGGATCGACGAGCCGATCTTGCCGAGAACCCCACCCGCCTTTCGGGCGGGTGGGGTCTCCGCAGGATCGGGTTCAGCAGCAGGCCGGGGCCGGCTTGGCGTCCGCCGCCGGAGCGCCGCAGCACGCCGTGGGCGC
>DASUIJ010000334.1:0-3539 GCA_036279815.1 Phenylobacterium sp.
GAGCTGGGCGGCTCGACCCATATGAACAAGATCAACGTCATGGCCTATCGGCCGGCGCCTCTGCAGGCCAGCTGGCTGGGCTATCCGCACTCGGCGGGCCTCTCGACCATCGACCATTTCATCCTCGACCCCTACCTCGTCCCGCCGAAGCGGGAGCTGGTCCTGGAAGAGCCCTTGCTGATGCCCAGGAGCTGGATCGCCATGGGCGAACTGGCCTTCCCCGACCGCCCGATCGACCCGGTGATCCCGGAAACCCGCAACGGCTTCCTGACCTTCGGGACGGCCAACAATCCCTACAAGTACTCCAAGGCCATGGTGCAGGCCTGGGCGCGGGTGACGGCCGCCGTTCCCGATTCCCGCTTCATGTTCGTCCGTCCCGAGGGCGGCGCGCCGAGCTTCCGCAAGAACATGCTGGCCATCTTCGCCGCCGAGGGCGTGTCGGCCGAACGCCTGCGGTTCGAGGACGTCCGCGGCGCGCACATGCCGTTCTACAACGACATCGACATCTCGCTGGACACCTTCCCCCAGACGGGCGGCACCACCACCTGCGAGGCCCTGTTCATGGGCGTGCCGGTGGTGACCCTGGTGGGGGACGCCGTGTTCGAACGGCTGAGCTATTCGATCCTGTGCAACGCCGGACTGAGCGACCTGTGCGCGTTCAGCCAGGAAGATTTCCTGCGCGTGGCGCTCACCCTCGCGGGCGACCCCGAGCGCCGGCAGATGCTGCGGACCAGCCTGCGCGGCATGCTCAAGCAGAGCCCGCTCGGCCAGACCAGGCAGTTCGCGTTGGACTTCTACGCCATGATCGAATGGGCGGTCACCGCCGCCAAGGCCCGAAGGGCCGTCGCCGAGCCCGCCTAGCCGCGGAAGAAGCCGGGCGCGCCGAGGATATCGGCCAGGACCCGACGCACGTCGCGGGGCGTGATCCCCAGCGCCCGCAGGCGCTGCGTGTCGCAGACCGGCGGCGCGGGGGGCGCCTCCCTGCCGGTGAGCGTCAGCCGCCAGCCGGCGTCGGCGAAGACCTGGGCGAGTTCGGCGTTGGTCAGGGTCCGGCCGCCGGCCACGTTGACGATCCCCGCCGCGTCGCCGGCCTCGAGGGCCAGCAGCGCCTTCAGCACGTCGTCCA
The DNA here is from genome assembly GCA_036279815.1 of Phenylobacterium sp. GTDB lineage: Bacteria > Pseudomonadota > Alphaproteobacteria > Caulobacterales > Caulobacteraceae > Phenylobacterium. The sequence goes on from DASUIJ010000334.1 coordinate 1,127, forward strand.
GGTGGATGTAGTCGCGGCCGCCGTCCGGGGACGAGGGCAGCACGATCTCCCGCTCCCGCCGCGCGCGCTGCAGCAGTTCGGACAGGAACCCGCTGGCCGCCGCGTCGTCGGCGAACACATTGGACAGCCGGGCGACCACCGCGCGGCCGTCCGCCCGGGTCAGGCAGAGGTTCTCGCCCAGCGCCTTGGAGAGGTCGTAGACATTGCGCGGCAGGGCCGGATCGAGCTCCAGCACGTCGTCCTCCCGGCCTCCGCGCGCCCCCAGACTGTCATAGAGCCGGGTGGAGGACAGATAGACCAGCCGCTCGAACCGGGCGTCGCGCAGGACGCGGGCGATCAGGCCCACATGGGCCTCGACCGTGTCGAAGGGCCTGTCCATGAAGTCGCCGGTGAGGCCCGCGCAATAGAACACCCGGCCGAGGTCGCGGGCGAACAGCTCGGGATCGCCGCGGACGGGGGCATAGACCTCCCGCCCCTGCGCCCGCAGGGCCGCGACCAGCCGCCCGCCGATGAAGCCGCCGGCCCCGATGACGGTGGCCAGGGTCATTCGCCGCGGGTTCCCACGCGCTTGGCCGGGGCGCCGGCGTAGATGGAATAGGGCTCGAGCTCGCCGCGGACCACCGCGCCGGCCGCCACCACGCAGCCCTTGCCGATCACCGCCCCGTCCAGCACCACCACATTGGCGCCCAGCCAGACGTCGTCGCCGATGACGATGCCGCCCCGGCTGGGCTGGAAGCCCTGGTCGCGGATGCGTCGTTCGCGGTCGCCGAACTCATGGTTGGTGGGCGCGAGCGTGCAGTTGGCGGCGATCAGCACCGCGTCGCCGATGCGGATGCCGTTGCCGGTGTACATGACCACGCCGGAATTGATCGCGCAGTCGGCGCCGATCACCACCTCGCCCGAGCCGCCGGCAGGCTTGATCTTCACGAAGGCGTCGACGGTGGTGCGCGGCCCGATCTCGATCAGGGTGCCCCGCACCGACTTCTCGATGTCCGCCATGGGCGAGATGACGGCGGTGGGATCGATCTTCAGCATCTGGCCTGCAGTCTAACCGCCTGGACGATGGTCGGGATAGGTCGCGTCCCGTTCGGAGATGACCTTGGGCTGGGCGGGCCAGGCGACGCCGAAGGCCGGGTCGTTCCAGCGCGCGCCGCGGCCGTGGCCGGGCTCGAAGATGCGGTCGATCTGGTAGAGGACGTCGGTGTCGTCCTCCAGGGTCAGGAAGCCGTGGGCCATGCCCCGGCCGATCAGCAGGGCCCGGCCGTTCTCCGCCGAAAGCTCGGCGCCGGTCCAGGCCAGATAGGTGGGGCTGTCGGGGCGCAGGTCCACGGCCACGTCGAAGATCCGGCCTCGGGTGACCCGCACCAGCTTGGCCTCCTCGTGCGGCGCGGCTTCGTAGTGCAGGCCGCGCAGGGTCAGCGCCCGGGTGTTGCGCGACAGGCTGGTCTGGGCCGGGACGAAGGGGTGTCCGGCGGCGGCGAACTCCTGCGGGCAGTGCAATCGCGCGAACGCGCCGCGCTCATCTTTGGACGGATCGATGTCGACCACCACGACCCCGTCGATGGAAGTGGGCGCGAACCGCATCAGTCCCAGACCTTGGGTTCCGGGGCCACGGTGACGAAGCGCCCGCCCCAGTCGCGGATATGGGCGAGCTGGCCCATGATCTCGTCCTTCAGGTTCCAGGGCAGGATCAGCAGGTAGTCCGGCCTGATCTCATCCACCTTGGAGGGCGCATAGATCGGCACGTGGCTGCCCGGCAGGAAGCGGTCCTGCTTGTGCGGGTTGGCGTCGAAGGCGGCGACGATGTCGTCGGTCCCCACCCCGGCGTAGTTGAGGAAGGTGTTGCCCTTGGCCGCCGCCCCGTAGGCCGCCACGGTCTTGCCCTCGGCCTTGGCCTTGGCCAGGAAGTCCAGGAAGCCCTTGCGCACCGCCTCGACCCGGGCGGTGAAGCCGCCGTAGGTTTCCAGCCGGTCGAGGCCGGCGGCGTGCTCGCGGGCCCGAAGGTCCTTCAGCGCCTGGGTTTCCGGATGGGCCGCGGCCTGGTGGCAGCAGAACAGCCGCAGCGACCCGCCATGGGTGGGCAGAAGCTCCACGTCGAAGGGCCGCATCCCGTTGGCGTTCAACACTTTTTCGACGGCCAGCAGCGACAGGTACGAGAAGTGCTCGTGGTAGATGGTGTCGAACTGGACCTTCTCGATCAGGTTCAGCAGGTGCGGGAACTCGAAGGTCAGCACCCCCTGCGCCTTAAGCACATGCGGGAATCCGGCCACGAAGTCGCCGATGTCCGGCACGTGGGCCAGGACGTTGTTGCCGGCCATCAGGTCGGCGGCGACGCCGCGCGCCTTGAGGTCCCGGCCGGTGGCGTCATTGAAGAACGCGACCTCGGTCGGCACGCCGCGCTCCTTGACCGCAA
>DASUIJ010000335.1:0-2362 GCA_036279815.1 Phenylobacterium sp.
CCCATGAACACCTGATCTCGCAAGTATCCGGCGCGGCCTCGCCCCATCCTGCCCTGACCAGTGCAAATGGGTCCCGGTCTTGCTTCGCAAACCGGGAGGACACTTATGCGTGGTCAACGCATTCCGTTCTCACGCCCCGAAAAACCCCCGCAGCGCCGCCAGCGTCTCGGCCGGCTTCTCTTCGGCCAGGAAGTGCCCCGCGCCCTCGATCGCCTGGCCGCGCAGGTCCTCGCACCAGGGCCGCCAGACCTCCAGCACGTCGTACCAGTGGGCGACCGCCCCGCGCGCGCCCCACAGCACCTGGGTCGGGGCCGCGATCTTCCTGACCCCGCGGTCGGCCTCGTCGGCGGCGGCGTCGTAGGTCGCCCCGGCCCGGTAATCCTCGCACATCGCGTGGATCACCGCCGGATCGCCCAGCGCCTGCACATAGTCGGCATAGGCGCTCGGCTCGAAGAAGGTCGCGCCCTGGGCGATGCGGAAGGCGAAGTGCACCGGGTCGGCGGCGATGAAGTGCTCGGGGAATGGATGCGGCTGCGCCAGGAACCCCCAGTGCCAGTAGCCGAGCGCCAGCCGCTTGTCGGCCAGCCGCCAGACGTCGGCGGTCGGGATGATGTCGAGGATGCTCAGCCGCCGCACCGCTTCCGGGTGGTCCAGCGCCAGCCGGTAGCCGACCCGCCCGCCGCGGTCGTGCCCGGCCAGGTCGAACCGCTCGAAGCCCAACGCCTTCATCAGCGCCACCACGTCGCGCGCCATCGCCCGCTTCGAATAGGGCTCGTGATCCTTGGTCGTCGGCGGCTTCGAGCTGCCGCCATAGCCGCGCAGGTCCGGCGCCACCACCGTGAAGTCCTTGGCCAACTCGCCGGCGATCTGGCCCCACATCATGTGCGTCTGCGGATAGCCGTGCAGCAGCGCCAGCGGCGGCCCGGACCCGCCGGTCCGCACCCGCAGCACCGCCTCGCCGGTGCTGATCTGCTCGAGCTTGAACCCTTCGAAGGCCATGGCGCCCTCCGTGGAATGGCTGGGCGCTAGAGAAGCACGAACCAGAGCAAGCTCAAGTCTCGAGCTCCGGTGTCATCCCGGTTTCGGCGCAGCCGAAGACCGGGACCCATTCGCGCCGCTTGGCCGGATGAGGCGAAGCCGCGCCGACGCCTTCGGGATCCGGTGTTCATGGGTCCCGGTCTTGCTTCGCAAACCGGGATGACACTCAGGTCCCAGCGAGGCTGCCCATAGCCCCGTCAGAAGAACAGCTTGCGCACCGTGAACTTCACCGTGCGGCCGACCGGGTCCAGCAGGTCCGGCTGGTAGCTGATCGGCGTCGTGCCCTGCGGCGTGGTCACGTCCTGGCGCTCGTCGAACAGGTTGTCGACCGACAGGGTGGCGCGCATGCCGCGCAGCCACTTCTGCTGGCGGGCGATCGGCTGCATGCCAAGGTCGGCGAACAGGCGCAGGTTCACCGTCGTCAGGTCCGAGAAGTCGAGGTCCTCTGCCGCCGTCATACCGGCCACCTTGGTGGCGCTCTGCCACTTGGCGTTCACCGCCACCCCGAGCCCGCCGCGGGTGTAGTTGGCCTGGGCGTCGACCTGGTGGCGCGGCGAGCCGCCGCCCGACCCCAGCGCCCCGCCGTCCAGCAGGTCCAGGGTCGGACCGCCTTCGCGGATCAGCACTTCGTCGCGGAAGGCCACGGTGTGATAGAGGCCGACCTGGAACACCCCGCCGCGCGGGCCGCCGCCCCCGAACCCGCCCATCCGCGGACCACCGCCGCCGGGGCCCCCGCCGAAGCCGCCGCCCGGACCGCCCATGCCGGGGGGCGGGGGACCATCGCCCGGGGGCGGACCGTCCGGCGGGCCTTCACCCTGATTGCGTTGCTGACCCTGCTGGCTTTGCCCCTGCTGGCCTTCGGCGCGCTGACCCTGGCCCTGCTGGCCTTGAGCCTGCTGACCCTGCCCTTGCTGAGCCTGGCCTTGCTGGGCCTGCGCCTGCTGCGCCGCTTGGAACCTCTGGCGCATGGCGGCCATCTGCTCGGGCGTCGGCTGCGGGCCGACTGGACGCGAATAGGTGAAGCCATAGCGCAGCTCGTCGCGCGACTGCCGCGCGAAGTTCACCGGCCGTGCGTCGATCAGGGTCAGCTCACCGGCGGCGTTGCGCACGAAGCGGTCGGGGAAGGCGCCCTCGACCTGGGTCGAGGACGACGGGAAGGCGGCGATGGCGTCGTCGGTGCGGGTCGAGACGTAGTTGGCCTGGAAGTTCAGGTTGACCTTGTCCCAGGGCTTGTAGCTGAAGCCCAGCTTGAAGGTGTCCCGCTGGCTGGCGTCGAGTGTCGCGAGACCACCGCTCAGCCGCGTGACCTCGACCGTCTGGCCGG
>DASUIJ010000336.1:0-2359 GCA_036279815.1 Phenylobacterium sp.
GCGGCCAGGGCCACCAGCTCGGCGCTGGTCAGGCCCGGGTTCTCCTTGGCCTCGTGAGGATGGGTTCCCACCGTGCACCAGATGTCGGGCTGGTCGGCCAGGGCGCGAACCTTGGCGAAGTTCGAGACCCGGTCGCTGATATTGACCATCAGGCCGATCCCGGCCGCCCGCGCGCGTTCGATCACCGCCTCGCGGTCCTCGTCGAACTGGGGCGCGTGCAGGTTGACGTGACTGTCGATCAGCATCCGGAGGCGATGGTCAGGCGCGCGCGGCGTCGCGCAGTTCGGAAAGCGCCGTGAACAGGGCGTCCGTGCGGTCGAGGTTCACGGCGTCCACGTCCCGCGGCAGGCGCTGCAGCGTCTCCCACGCCTGGGCCCAGCGATCAAGGCCGCCGCGACCTTCCGCCGCCCAGGCCAGGGAGAGGGCGTGGATGCGATCCGACAGGCGCTCGAACAGCAGGTTGAACTGCACCGCCCCTTCCGCGCCCCGGAACCGGTCGGCCAGAGACAGCGCCATCGCTTCGTCCACCTGTGGCAGCTCGCGCAGCAGTTCGCGCGCCGCGTCGTCGATGGCCACGGCCCCGGCGGCGGCCAGGCTCCAGGCCCGCCCGGGCGCGCCGCCGGCCATGCGCGCCAGGCGGATGGCGTCCTCGGCGTTGACCTCGGCCCGCGCTTCGACGAACGCCGCCACCTCGGCCTCCGGCAGCGGCGAGAAGGCCAGCCGGCGGCAACGCGAGCGGATGGTGGCCAGCAGCCGCCCCGGCGAGTGGGAGACCAGTAGCAGCACCCCGCTGGGCGGCGGCTCCTCCAGGGTCTTCAGCACCGCGTTGGCGGCGTTCAGGTTCAGGTCGTCGGCGGCGTCGATGATCGCGACCCGGTGCGGCGCCGACGCCGGCGACTTGGAGAAGAACTCCGAAAGCTTGCGGGCTTCGTCCACCGGAATGGTCTTGCGCGGCTTGCCGTCCTCGCCCAGCCGCTCCAGCACCATGATGTCGGGGTGGGAGTGGGCGATGACCTGGCGGCTGACCGGATGGGCCGGATCGGCGCCCAGCACGCCATAGGCCTCGTCGGCCGGCGCGCCCAGCAGGCGGCGCGCGGCGCGATAGGCGAAGGTGGCCTTGCCCACGCCCTCCGGACCGGTCAGCAGCCAGGCATGATGCAGGCGGCCCCGCGCCCGGGCGGCCTCGAACGCGGTCTCCGCGGCCTCGTGACCCTGGAGCAGGAAGACTTCGCGCGGATGGGGAATGGCCTCAGCCATGGACGCCCAGCCGGGCCCGGACCGTCTCCAGGACCCTGGCGGCGACCTCGTCCGGCGTCCCGTTGGCCTCGATCACCGCGCAGCGCTGCGGCTCGGCGGCGGCGATCTCCAGGAAGGCCTGCCGCAGCCGGGCGTGGAAGGCCGCGCCCTTGGATTCGAATCGCATCTCCGCCCCCGCCCGGTCGTTGGCCCGCGCCAGGCCCACCGCCGGGTCGAGGTCGAACACCAGGGTCAGGTCCGGACGGACCTCCTCCAGCACATATTGCTCCATGGCCGCGATCAGGCCCGGATCGGTCCCGCCGGCCACGCCCTGATAGGCGCGGGTCGAGTCGGCATACCGGTCGCAGACCACCCAGGCGCCCTGGGCCAGGGCCGGGCGGATCACCCGCTCGATGTGATCGCGCCGTGCGGCGTACATCAGCAGGGTTTCCGTCACCGGACTCCAGCGGTCGGCCGCCCCGCGCAGCACCAGGTCGCGGATCGCCTCGGCGCCGGGCGAGCCGCCGGGCTCGCGGGTGGCCGTCACCGCATGGCCGTCGGCCTCCAGGCGCGCGACAAGGCGTCGGATCTGGGTGGATTTCCCGACCCCCTCCCCGCCTTCGAACGTGATGAACCGACCGCGCGCCACGGCCGCAAGATGGCCGGTTCGCGGCGTTTGTCCAGAAGCGCCGGACGGCGCCCGGTCAGAACGGGCGGATCACCCGCGCGTCGGCGTAGCCCAGCTCGGCGATACGGTCGCGCAGCGCCCAGGCCTCGTCCTCGTCGACGCCGCCGGGCAGCATCACGCGATAGAGCACTTCCCCCCGCCGCTCCGTGGTCTCGATGGTCGCCCGCCTGGACCCGCCCAGCTCGGCGGCCACCTTGCGCGCATTGTCCCGATCGCTGAAGGCGCCGGCCTGGACCCGATAGAGGCTGGCCGTCGCGGGCGCCGACGCGGCGCTCGGCAGCGGCGCCTGCGGCAGGTCGTCGGTCATCGAACCGCTCGTCCCGCGGGCGGAAGACTTCGCATAGGGCGTGGGCCGGGCGCGATCCTGGGAGGCGTAGCGCAGCCCGGTCTTGGAGGTGGTCAGGTCGGCCGGCCCCACATAGCGCACCCGCACCC
>DASUIJ010000337.1:0-5107 GCA_036279815.1 Phenylobacterium sp.
GCCGGTCACGGCGTTGCCGGCCGCGGTGGCGTTCGCATAGGCGTCGTAGCCATCGCCGCCGCTGGTGGTGGCCAGGACCTCGATCCCGCCGCCGTCATTGACCTGGGTGTTGTCGAGCACGAGCTCGCCGCCGATGTCGCCGACCACCGCGCTGTTGCCGACCCCGTTGGCCGACGCCGTCAGCGCGCCGAACGACGCGGCCCCGGTTTCGGACTGGGCGCGGACATAGGCGTGGTTGCGCTGGTCGACCGCGGCGTCGAGGAGGAAGCCCTCGTTGACGGCGTCGAGATTGTTGCCGGCGGCGCTGGCGATGGTCTTGCCGTCCTGCACCTGGCCGAAGGCGGTGAACTGCGCGGCCTGGGTGAGGGCGGCGTTGTTCTGCTGGCTGACGGCGATCCGCGCGCCGGAACCGTTGTCGCCTGAATAGGTGACGTCGTTGGCCATGGTCTGGGCCTGGAACTGGGCGGCGCCGGAGACATAGCCGTAGACGCCCCCGCCGTTGGAGGTGACCTGGGCGGCGTTGGACTGGTTGACCCGGACGCCGGCGGTCCCGGCGCTGACGCTCAACACCTGGCTGTCGCCCTGGGACTGCGTGAGCGAGTCGACGTCGCCGGCGCGGCCGTCCGGGGCCTCGATGTGGCTGATCCCGGCGATGGCGGCGGGGCCGGTGGTCTGGGTCATCACGCCGGTCAGGGTTCCCCCGGTCACCCCCGCCTCGCCGGCGTTGCCGACCGCGGTGGTGGTGATCTGGGTGACGGCGCCGGAGTCGGCGGCGACGTTCAGGCGCGTGTCGCCGGTGACATTGCCGTTGGCGGTCTGGTTCAAGCGGACGTCGATGTCCTGGCCGTCGACGGAGGCCTGATACTGGTTTCCCGTCGCATGGCTCTCACCGACGGTCTGGTCGGTGACCGTCTCGACGTTCAGGGTCTGCGTCGAGAAGACGTCGCCGAGCTGGACCTGGTTGTTGAGGACCGAACTCGGAGTCGTCTGGCTAGTAGCGGCCCCGCACGGCAGAATCCCTGCGAGCGTTCCAGCGAGAAGGATCAGCCCGCGTTTCGGCATTGTTGGTGTCCAGATTGTTGTAGGCCGGGACGTAGCCGCCGGTGACGCCCACCGTGCTGTCGCCCAACGGATCAGAGGTGAGGCAGGCCTGGGGACCAGGCATGCCGTAGAGATTGGCGGTCATCTCGACCACGGCGCGCTCGACCAGGGAGCGGACGGCCAGCTGCATCGGTTCCAGGGCGCCCGCGCCGGCCGAGACGTCGAAGACGTTGCCGTTCAGGAAGTCGAACAGGCCCACGCCCACCTCGCGACCCACCACCTGCTTCTGGTAGGAGATGACATCGACCACCTCCAGGGTGCGGGTGTTGATGAGGCGCAGGTCGAGGCCGATGTTCATGATGAACATCCGGCCGTGAAGGGACCCCTTGAGTTCCTTGACGTCCGTGCCGCCGGCCGAGAGGTCGACGCCCGAGGAGCGGATGTTGAAATTGAGCTCGGTGACGCCGCCGGCCACGTAGAAGTCGGACCCGGGCACCTGGCCCGCCAGGATGCGGCGGTAATCGGCGGCCTTGTCCGGCGCCGGGTTGGGCGCGTCCGAGATCAGCTTGTTGTTGGCGTATTTCAGCTCGAGTTCGGAGACCGAGGTGTCGAAGCGCTCCACCAGCGGCATGCCCGCCTTGGCGAAGGCCGACATGGCCATCAGCGAGGCGCCCTGGGTGATCTTGCGCCCCGAGCCGTCGGACTCGGCCTTGCCGGTGTAGTCGGCGATGCGGCCGATGGCGATCCGCGGGGCGTTGAGATGCGAGTTCCGCGCATAGCCGGCCATGCAGACCAGGGCGGCGGAGTAGGGGGTCGGATTGGCGGTCACCGGCGCGGAGCCGATCGAGCGGGCATAGTTTCCGCTGGGTCCGGCCACGGGCGTGGCGCATCCGGCCAGGGCGATGGAGGCGGCGCTGAGCAGGGCCGCGGCGCGGCCGACAGGGGCCATCAGTCGATCGATCATTGGCCCACCCCGCCGCTTGTGACCGTGGAGCCCGCGGTGACGGCGCCGGTGTTGGTCTGGTTCGAATTGAGGATCACGGTGTTGTAGGAGCCCTGGGTCACGACCACGAGATTGTTGCCGATCGCCGTCGACCCGCCCGAGGAGGCGCCGACGCCGGCGAAGGAATCCACCGCGCCGGAGGCGGAGGTGAAGCTCGACTGGTCTTCCCCGGAGAGGATCAGGCCGTCGACGATCACCCGATTGCCGTTGGCGTCGCGGGTGGACACGTCTACCGGGTGGTTCTCGGAGCCGGCGATGCGGCCATAGCCGGCGTTGAAGCTGGCGGAGTTGGCGCTCATCGACTGGGCGGACGACGGCCCGGCGGCGGCGAGGCTTGCGCAGAGGCCTGCGGCGAGCCAGATCAGGCGGGGCGCGGCGGGGAAGGCGGCGGCCATGGGACGGAAGACTCCGCGCGTGCGAAAGGGTTGAAACTGGCAAGCAACGGGCGTGCCAAAATCGGACAACCCGCACTAAAGAGCCAAGACCCTCGCGATTTGGTTAAGACCAGGGGGTAAGCTGGCGACGTTTCACCATTCAGAGTTGGGAATTCCTTTGTCCGAGTCGGATGAGCCTTCGAGTTCCACCAAAGAGCCGATCTTCAACGCGCCCTGGCCGGTCGCTGCGATCGCCCTGATCATTGTCGGCGGCTTCTTCCTGCAGACCCTGGTTCCGCCCGAGCAGGTCCTGCCGCGTTGGGCGTTCTCGCCCGCCGCCCTGGGCGAGGGCCGGTTCGAAACCCTCTTCACCTCGCTCTTCCTGCACGGAAGCTGGGCCCACGCCCTGATGAACGCCGCCTTCGGACTGGCCTTCGCGGCGCCGGTGGTCCGCTATTTCGGGACGGCCCCGAGAGGTCTGCTGGCGTTCGCGCTGTTCTACCTGGGCTGCGGAGCCATCGGGAACCTGGGCTTCGCGGCGCTTCACGCCGGCGACACCAGTCTGGTGGTGGGCGCGTCTGGCGCGGTCTCCGGCCTGACGGCGGCGGCCTCACGCATCGCCGGCGGGCGAGGGGAGGTCGGGCCCCTCACCAGCCCCCTCGTGGTCGGCATGGGCCTGGGCATACTGATCGCCAATATCCTGATCGCGATCCTGGGCTTCGCGCCGGGGGCGGGCGGGGCCCAGGTGGCCTGGGAGGCTCACCTGGCGGGGTTCGCCGCCGGGCTTTTCCTCGTGGCGCCGCTGGGCCGAATCGCCGGTCACGTCCGCGTCAATTGATTTCAAGGCCGCAATGAGCGAGCATCGGCTCCGGGGATACGGGAGGAGCCTGCAATGCTTGTATCTCAAATCCTTAGGACCAAGGGCGATCTGGTCTTCACGGCCACGCCAAACGACACCGTCGGCGCCATCTGCGCCCTGCTGCACTCCCGCAGGGTCGGCGCCATGGTGGTGATGGACGGCGACCGGGTGGCGGGAATCGTCTCCGAGCGCGACATCGTGCGGGCCCTGGCCGAAGGTGGAGCCGGCGCGCTCAATCAACCGGTTTCAAGCTGCATGACCCATGACGTGCTGTTCGCGGAGCCGAACGAGACGGTCGATTCCCTTCTTGGCCGGATGACCGACCGGCGGGTTCGCCACTTCCCGGTCTGCGAACGCTCACGCCTGATCGGCATCGTCTCCATCGGCGACCTGGTGAAGTACAAGATCTCCGAGGTCGAGGCGGAAGCGGACGGGTTGAAGGCCTATATCGCGGCGGGCTAGGGGCGGCCCCGATCGTTGGCGACCGGGCAAAGGCCGAGCGCTCAGTGGCGCGGCCCGTGAATCGATTCCGAGAGAGGCGTTTGACGACGACCTGACCAGGCCGGTCGTCCGCCTGCGCCCTAAGGGGCGCCGAACACCTCGGCGCCTTCACAGGCGGCGGCCTCGGCCAGGCTGTAGCCTTCCAGCACCGCGGAGGTGGCGTCGCGGGCCCGCAGCAGGGCCTCGCGCAACGCGCAGGTCGCCAGGTCCGGGCAGTCGTCGCACTTTCGGAAAGAGAGCCGGCTCACGCAGGGGGCCAGGGCCAGCGGTCCGTCTATGACGCGAATGACCTCGGCGAAGGAGATCTCGGCCGGGGGTCTCGCCAGGAGGTAGCCGCCGAACTTGCCCCGGCGGCTGACGACGATGCGGCTGCGCGTGAGTTCCAGTAGAATCGCCTCGAGAAACTTGCGCGGCGCGTCCGCCCGGACCGCCAATTCACCCGAAGTGACCTGCGCGCCCTCGGCGCGTGCCAGCTCGACAAGTGCGCGCAGCCCATAGCGGGCTTTCTGGGACAACATCCGTACGCAGCCCTTTTCCCAAGGAATTCCGTGTCCTTCATAGGAAGCACACCCCCTGGGCCGCAAGGCGATGCGCATATTTGTCTCCGAACCGTCATTGGGGGTTGCGTCATCCGGAAGGCCCTCATATAAGCCGCCCCTCGCCGGGAGATTGGCGCGGACGGAACGGCGGACGGAGCTACCAAGCTCTTGAAAACGTTCTCTAAAGCGACAGAATCCCGGGGACGGTCGGTTTGCCGGCGAGGTGGTTGAGGCGATGCCTCTAAGCCCCGTCGGAGCGCTCCGGTCGGTGGTCTCCGGTTCTCCGGGTTTCGCCGAACAGAGTTACGAAGACGCCGATTGACACTAAGAAGGACGGCAACTAGATACGCCGCTCTTCGCTTCGGGGGCCGCCCCGGAGGGTCAGCCAAGGGTTCAGAAAGCCCTTGATTTTCCCCCCGACGGTCGCTAGGTTCCCGAGCCTCAACCGAATCGCTACGGATTGTGAGGGAAGCCCCTCGGCGGCCCGCAGTGATCTTTGCGCTCTAAACCCGGCTCGCCGGACCTGAGCGAGAAAGTCCGAAAGGATCGGTTGACACGAAAGAGGCCGGCCACTAGATAGCCGCCTCCGCCGACCACCGGCGCTAAACAGTGGGGCGGGCGAAAGCCGGTCTCGGTCTTTGACATCGTTGAATTGGAAAGAGAAACGCAGGCGGCGGCGCTCTAGCGATAGTCCTAACCAGACTATCTCGACAGTGACGTATCTGCGGTCTCTTGAAGACAATACCATGTACCGTTTGTTTGGAGCTTCGGCTCCGGATCGACGGTGTTA
>DASUIJ010000338.1:0-10724 GCA_036279815.1 Phenylobacterium sp.
GGGCCGGACCAGACCGCGCCCGAATGGGTCAGGTCCAGGTCGAGGCCGCCGCGCGGACCCTTGGGGGCCTCGCCTGCGCCGATCACCTTCACCAGCGGCCGGTTCAGGCTCCTGGCGACCTCGGGCGAGGTCACGATCAGGGCGCCGCCGCCGTCCGTCACCACGCAGCAGTCCAGCAGGTGCAGCGGGTCGGCGATCAGGCGGGAGTTCACCACCTCCTCGACGGTGACCACGTTCCTCAGGAAGGCGTGCTCGTTCCACTGGGCGTGATGGCTGGCCGCCACCTTGATCCAGGCGAGCTGCTCGGAGGTGGTCCCGTACTCGTACATGTGGCGCATGGCGCACATGCCGTAGGTGTTGTGGGTCGAGCCGCCGTAGATGTTCTCGAAGCCGGCCTCGGGGGCGCCGTCGGTCAGCTGGCCGGGCTTGCCCGCCCCGCCGCCGAAGCGTCCGCCCTGGCCCTGCCGCGGACGGCCGGCCAGGGTGATCAGCGCCACCTTGCACTTGCCCTCGGCGATCGCCTGGGCCGCGTGGCCCACGTGGATCAGGTAGGACGAGCCGCCGGTTTCGGTGGAGTCCATGTGCCGGACGTTCTTCAGGCCCATATAGTCGATCATCGACATGGCCCCGAAGCCGGGCGCGTCGCCGGCGCAGAAGTAGCCGTCGACGTCGTCCTTGGTCAGCCCCGCGTCGGCCAGCGCGCCCTTGGCGCATTCGGCGTGCAGCTGCGGCGTGGACTTGTCGGGCGCGTCGCGGAGCGGATGCTCGTAGGCGCCCATGATGTAGGCCTTGCCCTTGATGCTCATGATCCCCTTCAGAAATTGTCGTTCAAATGAATGGCGTGGGCTTATCGCCTCGACCCCATCGGTGTCATCCCGGAAAGCGCAAAGCGCCTGTCCGGGACGCGCGGATGGTTCTGTGTCGATGGGCCCCGGCCTTCAGCTTCGCCTGGGCCGGGACGACGCCCAGGGTCATGCGGGCTGCTTCATGGCCGCCAGCCGCTCGTCGCGCAGGGCGGTGCGGCGCACCTTGCCGGCGTCGTCGCGCAGCGGCTCGTCGACGAACTCGTAGGTGCGGGGCTGCTTGTAGGTGACCAGGTGCTCGGCCAGGTGCGCCCGCAGGGACGCCTCGTCGGCCTCGCCCTTCACCTGGACGATGGCGTGGATCTTGTTTCCCAGGTCGTCGTCCGGGAAGCCGATCACCGCGCAGGACTGCACCGCCGGATGCTCCTCCAGCGCCGCCTCGATCTCGGCCGGATAGACGTTGGACCCGCCCACAAGGATCATGTCGGTCCGCCGGTCGGCCAGGTACAGATAGCCGTCCTCGTCGAACCAGCCGATGTCGCCCAGGCTCTCCCAGCCGCCCGGCAGGGTCTTGGCGGTGGCGCCGATGTATTTGTAGGACGGCGGCGCGCCCTCCGGCCGGCGCATGAAGATCTCGCCCACCTCGCGCGGCGGCAGCACATTGCCCTCGTCGTCCACGGCGATCATCTCGCCCACCGTCACCCTTCCCACCGAGCCGCGGTGCTCCAGCCATTCGGCCCCGCTGATGGTGGTCACCGCCTGGGCCTCGGTGCCGGCGTAGAGCTCCATCACCGTCTCAGGCCCCACCCAGTGGATGAAGGCCTCCTTCAGCCAGGCCGGGCAGGGCGCCGCCAGGTGCCACAGGGTGGTCAGCGAGGTGAGGTCGTACCGGTCCCGCACCGCCTGCGGCAGGTGCCAGATGCGGTTCATCATGGTCGGCACCAGATAGATCCAGCTGGCCTGGGTTTTCTCGATCGCCGCCAGGGTCGCCTCGGGGTCGAACCTGGGCAGGATGACCATGTGCGCGCCGACGCTGAAGGCCGACATCATCATGCCGAAGCCGGCGTTGTGGTAGAGCGGCGCCGGAAGCAGGGCCGTGGAGCCGGGCGTCAGCCGCCAGCCGCCCACCTCCGGCGTCTCCCGCGTGGTCACCCCGGGCTGCCCGGCCAGGATCAGCTTGGGCCGCCCCGTGGAGCCGCCGCTGGTGGGCGCCTTCGACACCGGCGCGATGGCGTCCGGCAGGTCGCTCTCGTCGTCGGACAGGGCCAGCAGGTCGGGGATCGAGACCAGCGGCCGGTCGATCTTGTGGTCGAACTGGGCGATCACGATCGGCGTGTTGGCCAGGTCCATGATCGCCTCCAGCTCCGCCTTGGGCAGGCGGAAGGAGATCGGCTGCGGCGTCGCGCCCAGCTTCCAGATGCCCCAGCAGGCCACCGCGAAGTCCGTGGAGTTGGGCAGGCCCAGGGTCACCAGGTCCCCGTGCTTCACCCCCAGGCTGGCCAGGCCGCGCGCCACCCGGTTGGTCATCCGGTGGAACTGGCCGTAGGTCAGCGTCGTGTCGCCGCAGGTCACCGCCGGCGCGTCGGGTTTCAGGTCCGCGTGCTGCTTCAGCTTCGCGCCAAGGGAAATCATCTCGTCGGCCATAATGTCGATCCGTCCCAAATGGTGCGGGCGGTCCGGACTTCCGCCAGACCTTTCCCGCGCGGTTTCAAATCTTCGTCGCCGCCGATAGGAAAGAGCGGTCCCCCACAGTTTCCCTCGCGGGAAGGCGTCGCCGCAAGCGCCAGATTGCGGCCGAGGCGTTTTCCGGCATAAGACCGCCCGGGCCGTTTGAACGGCCGGTAGGCAGGAGGCCCCCATGTCCGTCGAAACGATGCTGGCCCAGGATTTCGGAACCCTGGCGGACGTCATCCGGGAACAGGCGGCCGAGCGCGGCGCCAAGCCGGCCCTGGTCGACGCCAACCGCACCATCACCTATGCCGAGCTCGATCGCCTGATGGACCGCATCGCCGCGGCCCTGCAGCGCGACGGCGTGGCCAACGCCGACGTCGCCGCCATCTGCGCCACCACCTCGGTCGAATACGGCGCGACCTTCTTCGGCATCCTGCGCGCCGGCGGCGTGGTCGCCCCGCTGGCCCCGTCCTCCACGCCCGAGAGCCTGGCGGTCATGCTCAACGACTGCGGGGCCAAGGTCTTCTTCCTCGACAAGGGAGTGTCCGACGCCCTGGCCGGCGTCGCCGGCGACATCAAGGCCAAGCGGGTGTCCCTCGACGGCTCCGACGCCGGCGTCCCGTTCGAGCAGTGGCTGGCCCCGGAAGGCGCCAGGCCCGCGCCGGTCACGGTGACCCCCGACCAGGGCTTCAACATCATCTATTCGTCGGGCACCACCGGCACGCCCAAGGGCATCGTCCAGCCGCACGCCATGCGCTGGGGCCAGATTCGCCGCGGCGTCTATCCGGATACGGCGGTGACCATGATCTCCACGCCGCTCTATTCCAACACCACGCTCGTCTCCTACCTGCCGACCCTCTCCAACGGCGGCACGGCGGTGCTGATGCCCAAGTTCGACGCCGAGCAGTTCCTCAAGCTTTCCGAGAAGCATCACGCCACCCACGCCATGCTGGTGCCGGTGCAGTACCGCCGGCTGATGGAGCGGCCGGACTTCGACAGCTACGACCTGTCCAGCTACCAGATGAAGTTCTCCACCAGCGCGCCGTTCCCGGCCCACATCAAGGCCGACGTGCTCAAGCGCTGGCCGGGCGGCCTGATCGAATTCTACGGCATGACCGAGGGCGGCGGCTCCTGCGCCCTGCGCGCCCACGAATTCCCCGACAAGCTGCACACCGTCGGCCAGCCCCTGCCGGGCCACGACATCCGGCTGATCGACGAGGACGGCAAGGAGGTGCCCCAGGGCGGGATCGGCGAGATCGTCGGACGCTCCGGCGCGATGATGGTCGGCTACCACAACCAGCCGGGCAAGACCTCCGAGGCCGAGTGGTACTCCCCGGACGGCCTGCGCTTCATCCGCACCGGCGACGTGGGCCGCTTCGACGAGGACGGCTTCCTCACCCTGATGGACCGCAAGAAGGACATGATCATTTCCGGCGGCTTCAACATCTATCCGTCCGACCTGGAGGCCGAGATCGTCAAGCATCCGGCGGTGCTCGAGGCGGCGGTGGTGGGCGTGGCCTCCGACCGGTGGGGCGAGACCCCGGTGGCCTTCGTGGCGCTGAAGCCCGGCCAGTCGGCGACCGCCGACGAGATCCGGACCAGCGTCAACGCCCGGCTCGGCAAGACCCAGCGCCTGGCCGACCTGATCATCCTCGACAGCCTGCCGCGCAGCCATATCGGCAAGGTGCTGAAGCGCGAACTGCGCGACGACTACAAGGGCGTGGCGCTGACCGCATGACCGACATGACCACATCCGTCGCCGACCTCTGCGACGAACACGAGGACGAGATCGAGGTCTGCGTCGCCCCGTTCCGCGACTTCGGCGGCCGCATCGCCTTCTCGGGCCCGATCCGCACCGTCCGCTGCTTCGAGGACAATTCGCTGGTCAAGGCCACCCTGGCCGAACCGGGGGAGGGCTCGGTCCTGGTGGTCGACGGCGGCGGCTCCCTGCGCCGCGCCCTGGTCGGCGACATGCTGGCGGCGGACGCGGTGAAGAACGGCTGGGCCGGCATCGTGGTCAACGGCGCCGTCCGCGACACCGCCGTCCTGGCCAGCCTCGAGGTGGGCGTCAAGGCCCTGGGCTCCATCCCCATGCGCAGCGTCAAGCGCGGCGAGGGCGTGGTCGACACCCCCGTGGCCTTCGGCGGCGTGGTCTTCGTCCCCGGCGACATCCTCCACGCCGACGAGGACGGCGTCGCGGTCCTGCCGGCGGACTGAGCGCCCCTCGCGCGGCGATCCCGCGTCACGGCACTTGCGAAGCCGGGCCTCCATGAGTAGGTTCCGCCCCTCGCTCGGCGGGCCCCCCAAACTTGGGCCTCCAGACGGCTCCGGAGAGGTGGCTGAGTGGTCGAAAGCACCGCACTCGAAATGCGGCGTACCTTTACCGGTACCGTGGGTTCGAATCCCACCCTCTCCGCCATCCTGGTCTGATCTGCGGACGTCTTGTCAGGGGGCAATTCCCGTGAGCCGTCCGAGCAGGTGATTTCCTGATCGTCCGACGGAACCGTTCGGCGGCCTGGCCGGTAATGGCCTTGTGAAGCTTTGCAGGTCGTGACGGTGCGGCGGGACCGCCGCTCGAGGAATCGCGACGTGCGAGACGGGGGGCGCTCGGGTGCACATAGACGTCATCGATACGTTCAAGAGGTTCGCTGAACTCCGCGGCGATTGGGACGCGGTCTATGAGGCCGATCCCGAGGCGAACTACTTCCTGTCCTGGCCATGGCTCTCGGACTGGCTGTCGCGATTTCGGACCGTCTGGTTCGTGCTCGCCTGCAAGCGCGATGAATCCGACGCCGACTATGTAGCCTTTCTGCCCCTGAGGATGCGGACCCATTTCGACAAGGCGCACGGCTTCTACAACGAGATCATCTTCGCCGGCGACGCGTTCGCCGACTACACCGGCTTCCTCACCCGGCCCGAATTCGAAGCCGAGGCGGCTGTCGCCTTCGCCGATTATCTGAAGCGCAGGTTCAACTGGGCGAAGCTCACCATGGAGAATTTGCGTCTGTCCGACCAAAGACGACGCCTGTTCCTGGGAAATTTTGACGCGATACGCTTCTTCCAGAAGAGCATCGAATATTTCGACAAAGGCGGCGGCGTAAATCACAGCATCTGCCCCTCGGCGACGCTCCCGACGAATTGGGACGAATACCTTTCGGGGCTCAGCTCCAACAACCGGCAAAAGATCCGGCGTCTGTTGCGGAAGGTCGAAACCTCCGAGGACTATCGGATCACCGTGGCGGACGCCGCTACGTTCGACAGAGATATCCGGACGCTGCTGAAGCTCTGGAAGATCAAGTGGGCCCCTCAGAAAAAGGGCCGGGATATCGACGGGATGGTCGACCGCAACCATGCGATGTTGATGGGGTGCGCCGAGAGGGGCGCGCTTTTTCTTCCGGTCTTCTGGCGCGGGGATCGGCCCGTCGCTGCGCTGGCCACCATGGTCGACGCCGCCAAGAAGGCGTTCCTGTTCGTCATCGCCGGCCGTGACGAGTCGTTCGACGAGATGCCCGCGGGATACCTGCTGCACGCCTACAGCATCCGACACGCCATTGATCGAGGCTTCGTCACCTATGATTTCCTGCGGGGAAACGAGCCGTACAAGTACCACTTCGCCTCGCAGGAGCGCCGCCTCAAGGCCTGCTCGGTGCTCACCAAGACGCGGCGCAACCTGGGCGGAAAGCTCGATCCCAGAGGCCGCGAGGCCATGTTCGAGATGACGCTCGAACTGGAGCGCAAGGGCGAGATCGCGGACGCGGGCCGGGCCTACGGCCAGATTCTGGAGATGGCGCCCGATGACGCGCTGGCGCTCTACAGGTTCGGCCGCCTGAAGGCGAAGACCGGCGCCTATGACGAGGCCAGGCAATACCTTTCCCGGTCGGTGCAGATCGAGCCCCGGGGCGACAACGCCTGGCTCTGGCTGGCGCGCTCGCTTCATGCGCTCGGGGACCACGCCGCGGCTCTGGACGCCTATCGCCGGGTCGTCCGGCTTCAGCCGGCCAACGAGGAGGCCAGGAAGCTGATCCTGCGGCTTGGCCCGCTTTGCGAACGGGCCAACCCGAAGACCGGGCCGATCAGGGCCGCCGAGGCCTCGCCGCTCCCGCCGCCGGGGTTCCTCCGGGCGAAGGCCGCGGCGGACTGGCGCCTGCGACGGGCGCCTGGGCCTGGTCTCATGATTCCTGGCGAGGGGGCGGGGGCTTGATGGCCTGGCGCCGCCCGTTACGAAGGTAATAGCGGTGTTATATTCTCCGCCGGAGGTCCGGGGGTTGTTATTAAAGCGCAATTCGCGGAATTGTGCTGGCCACCAGTAGAGATTGGGCGACCCCGAAAGCTGTTGGCGACCAAGGCTGAAAGGTCGGTCGCCGCTTCCTCGAAGCTGAGTATCGACAAATTACTTCCCCATTCAGTTGAGCGTCGTTGCGTCCAGATTAGGGAAAGTTCTAAGAATCCGCCGTTCAAGTCTGAGTCGCCATCCGGGGGGAGGGCGGTTCGCCATTCCTTCTGGGGGTAATATGAAAACGTCTCACGTCGCCGCCGCCGCCATCGCGGCTCTCGCCATGGGCGGCTCGGCCCATGCCGCCATCCTGAACGCGCCGGTCCCGGTCAACGCCTACATCACCTACAACGGCCTGAACTGGGCCTGGGCCTCGCCGCTGGACTTCAGCTCGGTCGATCTGTCCTATCAAAGCCAGTTCGGCTGGCGCCTGCCGACCGCTCAGGAACTGGCCAACGCGCCGTCCGCGCTGATGTTCATCTTCGCGGGCGCCAACGCCCAGCTGAACGGCGCCGCCGACCCCGTGTCCGGCGCGAGCTGGGCCTACGCCGGCTCCTATCAAGGCGCGGCCGCCGTCGCCACGCCCTACTTCAGCAGCAGCTACTACCATGCCGACTTCTGCAACGGCGTCGGCTCGAACTGCGGCTTCGGTGAAGAACCGTGGGCCGGCCAGCCCGGCGCGGTCAGCTATTCGGAATCCCTGGTGGTCCGCAATGCGGGCGGCGCGGTTCCCGAGCCCGCCACCTGGGCCATGATGATCTGCGGCTTCGGCATGGCCGGTGCGGCTCTGCGCCGTCGCCGCCTGGCGGTCGCGGCCTAACACTATCGCCTGACATCGACGCGCCGCCGGTCCTCGGATCGGCGGCGTTGTCATGTCTGGGCCCAGGCGGCGACATGGTCGCTGCGAGGCGAAGGCGCCGTCGAGCCCGCCCCTAGCGCGACATCCAGGGCTTGGATTTCGACGACGACCGCGCCGCGGCCGCCTGCTCGCGCTGGAACCGGCCGCCGCGGGGCGGCTTCGGCTTGGCGTCGAGGGCCGCCTTCTTCAGGCGCAGGGCCCGCTGGATCGGGGTTTCGTCTTCTGCGTCGGCCATGATCGTCCTCTTGCTGCGAACAGCCTACATGCGAAGCCGCGGCCCCGTCCGGGAATTCTCTGCTCAGGGTTCGCCGACCTGGGAACCGTATCTCCCCAATAGGCCCAGGGTCCGAATGCGCGTGGTGCGAGTATACGGACCATAGCGCCCCGCTTCCGGCGCTCCGAAAACAAGCTTGACCATATCGAGTGCTGTAATTTGTGTCGCAAGTGCTCGACGTCGTGAAATTAACGACGGAGATTAAACGTCCGTTACCAACGCCGCGATAGCTTTGGCGTATGACCCGCTTCACTCTTCCTTATGAAGACAAGCCGGCGCCCCCACCCCGCCGGTGGACGGTCCTGCGGGTGTTCCTCTGGACCCTGCTGATCTCCACCCTGGCGTTCTGGGTCACGTCGGTCTTCACGCCCTGAGCGCGCGCCGCCGCTGAATCCGGCCTACCGCCCAGAGTCCCAGGCTCGCCGCCACCGCCAGCAGCGTGGGCAGCCGCAGACCGGCGTCGGCCGTGGCGATCACCCAGACGCAGAACCCGCCGCCGAGGATCGCGGCGGCCCGCGCGGCCCAGCGCTGGCGCGGGGCTTCCAGCTCGCCGGCCAGCCGCAGCAGGCTGGCCGCGCACAGCAGGTAGAGGATCATCGACAGGATCACCGACACGTTGATCAGGATCGAGAACTGGCCGCCCAGGGTGGGCGAGACGCTGGCCAGGGTCGCCAAGGTCATCAGGCCCGCGGCGACCAGCGTGTCGCGTGTCGGGTTCGGCCGTTCCGGCGTCCCGGACGCGAACCGCGGCAGGAAGCCGGCGGCCACGCCCGCCCGCCCGGTCTCGGCGGTCAGCAGGATCCAGCCGCCCAGGGTGCCGGAGGCTTTCGACATGGCGCAGAAGGCCACCAGGCCGGCGGCCAGCGGCCCGGCCACATGGCGGATGGCGTCGGCGAAGGGCGCGGTCGAGGCGGCCAGTTCGTGGGCCGGGAGCAGGCCCATGATCGCCACCGAAGCGGCGATATAGACCACGGCCGCCAACAGCACCCCGCCCACGGTGGCCAGCGGCAGGTTTCGCCTGGGATTGTCGATCACCTGGGCGGCGATGTTGGCGCTCTCCAGGCCCAGGAACGCCCAGAACACCGGGGTCACCGCCGCGCTCATCGCCACCCCGTCGGGGCGGCCGCTGACGTTCCACGAGGCCTGGAAGACCTCCGGGTCGAAGGCGATCAGCCCCACC
Source organism: Phenylobacterium sp. (assembly GCA_036279815.1). Classification (GTDB taxonomy): domain Bacteria; phylum Pseudomonadota; class Alphaproteobacteria; order Caulobacterales; family Caulobacteraceae; genus Phenylobacterium. The sequence goes on from DASUIJ010000338.1 coordinate 9,061, forward strand.
CCGGTCGCCAGCACGATGGGCGCCAGGCCCAGGATCAGGGTCGCCCCGCCGAACCGCGCCACCAGCCTGGGGCCCACCAGATTGACCAGGGTCAGCAGCCACAGCGCGCCCAGGGTGGCGATCAGGGCCGGGGTCTGCGCGCGCAGGACCGGGAAGAAGAAGGCCAGGTAGCCCACCGCCGCCACGGCGATGGCGGTGGTTCCGATCCACAGGTTGAGCCAATAGGCGAACCAGCTCAGATGCCCCAGCGCCGGGTGCAGGGCCTGGCCGGCATAGTCCACCACCCCGTCGGCCTTGGGCCGCAGCAGGCCCAGCACCCCGAACACCAGGGCCAGCATCAGCGCCCCGCCGGTGGCGATCAGCCAGGAGATCAGGCTGATCGAGCCCACCGTCCCCAGGGTCGCCGGCAGCAGATAGACGCCCGAGCCGATCATGTTGCCGGCCACCAGCACCATGGCGGCCATCAGGCCCAGGCGAGGGCGGGCGGGAATGTCGCTCAAGACCGGGGCGACCTAGGCATGGACCTGGGCGATGCGGCCCTGGAACCAGGCCACCGCGTCCTCGTGCCGGGGCGACAGCACGCCGGCCTGGTAGATCCCGGCGTCGAGATTGCGCTGCACCGCCTCGCAGATGGTCTTGTCCTCCGCCGTCAGCAGGTCCGAGGCCGCCAGCACCGCGTCCATGTCGGCGGTGCGCGGGTCGTAGAAATAGAGGTAGTCCAGCCGCGTCCGGTCATGGCCGATGGGGCGCATGTGCTCGACCATCAGGCCGTAGCGATAGACGTTGAAGGCGAGGTTGGGCCACATCCAGGCCCACAGCCCGTCATTCACCCCGCTCAAGGTCGGGACCTCGTGGACCGCCACCGCCCCCTCCATCCGCACCCGGTAACGGGTCGCGTCGACCTCGGCGGCGAGCTGCGGGTGGACCACCGGGATGTGATAGCCCTCCAGGTAGTTCTCCACATAGGTCTTCCAGTTGCAGGCCAGGTCGTGGCTGCGCCGCAGGGTGGCCGGGGCCACGGCCACGCCTCGGCTGTCGAACAGCCCGTCCAGCGGCGCCACCAGCTGGGTCAGCGGCCCGGCCTTCTGGTCCACATTGACGAAGATGAAGCCCCGCCAGGTCTCCAGCCGCACCGGATAGAGCCCGAAGTCGCGGGGATCGAAACCCTCGGCCGCTCCGAAATCCACGGCCGACCGCAGCCGGCCGTCGAGGGCGTAGCGCCAGCCGTGGTACCTGCAGGTCAGTTCCTTGCCGCAATGGCCCGCGCCGTCGCCCACCAGCGGCCCGGCCCGATGGCGGCAGACATTGTGGAAGCCCCGCAGCGCCCCGTCGTCGCCGCGCACCGCCAGCACCGGCCAGCCCGCCGCCTCGCCGGCGATGTAGTCGCCGGGGTTCGGGGCCTCCTGGTCGTGCCCCAGGAACTGCCAGCCGCCGGCGAACACCGCCTGCCGCTCGCGCGCGAAAGCTTCGGGATCACGATAGAGCGCCGCCGGAAGGGTCATCTGCATGCGGCGGAGGTTCCGCATTTCGGCGGGACGGCGTCAAGGCGGGCCGACGACGGGCGCTCGCCGACATAGATGTGATCTATCTCAAGTATAGAAACGTTTGATTGGGTCTATCAGAACCCCGGTGCTACTCCACCCTCGGAACCACTCTATCAAGCG
>DASUIJ010000339.1:0-3822 GCA_036279815.1 Phenylobacterium sp.
CTGCTCGGGCATCGCGTCTTCCATGCCGACGAACGACTCATCGAGCGCTTCCTTCGAGGGATAGAGTTCCTGCAGGACCAGCAGGGTCCCGCCGTCCTTGTCCTCGAAGGTCACCGTGGTGACGGCGCCGCCGCCTTCGTCATTGGTCCAGACGAGGCGCGAGGGCGGCGACACCTCGAGATACTTGCCAAAGAAGGCCATGGAGTCCGCCGCGTCGTGTCCGAACGTGAGGCGATAGCCGCCGCCCGTGCGGACATCCATCTCGCAGGACAGCAGGGGGACGCCCATCGACTTGGGCGCCCACCACAGCTTGAACAGCTCCGGCTTGGTCCAGGCGTCGAACACGAGGCGGACCGGTCCGTCGAAGACGCGCGTCACCACGAGCTCAAGGTCGGACTTCCGCTCGACCGCCGTGCGGCCCTTACTCGCTCGGTCGCCCATCGATCTTCTCCTTCCGTTTCAGGGCTTCGACGACGGCGTCCAGCGCGTCGAAGCGTTCGTTCCAGATCTGGCGGCGGCCCTCGATCCAGGCCGCCTCTTCCTCGAGCCCGCTCAGGCCGAGCCGGCAGGTCCGCACGCGCCCGACCTTCTCGGTCGTCACCAGCCCCGCCTGCTCCAGCACGGCGACGTGCTTCTTCATGCCCGTCAGGGTCATGTGGAACCTGTCGGCAAGCTCCGAGATCGAAGCGTCCGAACGCCCGAGCTGCTCCAGGACCCCACGGCGCGTGGCGTCGGAAAGGGCGGCGAAGGAGGCGTCGAGGCGGGCTGTCGAAAACTGAACCATCTGGTTCAGCTTTTAGCGCTCGGGCCGGCGCCGCGCAAGGGGCGCGGATCGGACCCCCCACGCTACCGGAAAGCCGCCGCTCTCATGGGCAGGCGGAAACCAGGTCGCAGACCTGATGCAGGTCGCGCACGACCAGGACGCACAGGGCGCGAAGTTCCTCGGTGGGCTCCAGCAGATCGGGCGCCATCACGGTCATCATGCCGGCCGCCGCCGCCGATCTCACGCCGATATGGGAATCCTCCAGCGCCAGGCATGACCGAGGCTCGACCCCCAGCCGTTCGGCGGCCTTCAGAAACGGATCGGGAGCGGGTTTGCCGTTCTCGTAATCGCCACGGCAGACGATCTGGTCGAACCGATCCATCAGGCCATGCGAGGTCAGGTGACGCTCGACGGTCGTTCGGGACGACGAGGTGGCGATCGCACGCGGCAGCCTGAGCTGGTCCAGGATGTCCAGCAGTTCAGATACCCCTGGTTTCAGGCTGATCTTGCTTTCGGCGACCCGCCAGAAATGCCGCCGCCAGCTTGCGTGGAAGTCCTCAAAGCGGAAATCCTCGCCGAAGTGCGACCGGAACAGCTCCCCGCATTGCGACCGTCGTACGCCGATCGACTGGTTGTAGACCTCGTCGGGAATCTCGTGCCCGGCTTCGGCGGCGGCGGACAGAAGGCCCTCTTGCCAGAGCGCTTCGGTGTCGAACAGCAGGCCGTCCATGTCGAAGATCACGGCGCTCGGCCGACAAGGCAATGACATGCGGCGTCCTCCAGCCTTCGCCGCGCCACCCTAGCGCCGTCGCCAGCGCCCTGGAATGTCGGTCGTGGGACCCTGAGGAGGGGTCCTGAGTAGCCCTTCATTAACCATGTTCGCGGAGGCTCCGGCCTGGAGGCGTCCGCATGTTTTCCAAGAAGAAGATCCATCACGTTCCCGTGGCTCCGGAGCCCGGATTCAGCGCCCCCGAACTGTTCGGCCGCGCGCTGGCGAACCCCTATCTGAGCGCCGGCGGCGCCGCGGCCCTGTTCCTGGCCACCGGCCTGGGACTGATCGCCCTGCTGGGCGACCCGCAGGCGGGGACGCCGGCCGTCCGCATCTCCCTGGCCAAGGTGGCCGCCATGGCCGCCCCGCCCGGATGGCGCGAGGCCCTGACCGCGGAGACTCCCGGCGAGCCGACCGTCACCGAGGACATCTACCAGCTCTCCGAGGCCCCGATCCCCGGCGGCGCGTTCGGCGGCCAGGCGACCATCACCATGCCCGGCGGCGCAGGCTTCCGCGCCGCCGATCCGCTGCCTCAGGCGCCGATCGCCGGCCTGACCACCCAGGGCCCCGGCGGCCTGCTGCCGATCATCGCGCCGGACGGCCGCACGCCGGCCCAGGCCTACGCCCGGCCCTTCGCCTCCAACGGCCGCCCCAAGGTGGCCCTGGTGATCGGCGGGCTGGGCCTGAACGCCACCGCCACCCGCCAGGCCATCGAACAGCTGCCGCCGCAGGTCACCCTGTCCTTCGTGCCCTACGCCGAGGGCCTGCAGGGCTGGATCGACCTGGCCCGGGCCAACGGCCACGAGGTGCTGCTGGAAGCGCCCATGGAGCCCACCGACTATCCCGACAACGATCCCGGCCCCTACACCCTGATGGCCTCCGCCCAGGGCGGCGAGACGGTCAAGAAGCTGGAATGGCTGCTCAGCCGCGCCACCGGCTACTTCGGGGTCACCAACTATCTCGGCTCGCGTTTCGTGACCTCGGACACGGCGATGGCGGCCTTCACCGGCGCCCTGCGCGGCCGCGGCCTGGCCTTCGTGGACGACGGCTCCGCGGCCCGGCGCGGCGGCGGCCTGCCGCGCGCCTCCGCCGACCGGATCATCGACGACCAGCTGTCGGTCGAGACCATCGACCAGCAGCTCCTGGCCCTGGAGGCCGGCGCCCTGCAGCACGGCCAGGCCCTGGGCTCCGGCTTCGCCTATCCGGTGACCCTGGCCCAGGTGGCCGCCTGGACCCAGACGGTGGAGACCCGCGGCTACCAGCTGGCCCCGGCCTCGGCCCTGACCGCGCGGAGATGACCGACCTTTCGGCCTATCGCCCCAATGTCGGCGTCGTGCTGTTCCACCCGGACGGCCGCGTGTGGCTGGGGCGGCGGGCGCAGACGCCCGGTCCCTACAACTGGCAGTTCCCGCAAGGGGGCGTGGACGAGGGCGAGGACCTCCAGGCCGCCGCCCTGCGCGAGCTGCACGAGGAGACCGGCGCCCGCACCACCACCTATCTGGGCCGCACCGAGGACTGGATCACCTACGACTTTCCGGCCGACCACTCGGGCTCGAAGGTCGCCAAGGGCTGGAAGGGCCAGCGCCAGGTCTGGTTCGCCCTGAGGTTCGAGGGCGAGGACGCCGAGTTCGACCTCCACGCCCACGGCCACCCGGAATTCGACGACTGGCGCTGGGGCGAGCTCGCCGAAGCCCCGGACCTGGTGGTGCCGTTCAAGCGGCCGACCTACGAGGCCGTGGTCGCGGCCTTCCACCACTTCGTGGTGCTGTCCGGCCGTGCCGTCTAGAGATCGGGCGCCCGGCTTCACATCGACGCGTCGCGCCCTGCGGCGGTCGCAATCGCGCCGCGAACCTGTAAGAAGAGCCGATGAGTTCTGAAAAAGCGCCGGTCGTGATGGTGCACGGCGCCTTCTGCGGCGGCTGGGCGTTCGAGCAGTTCCGCGCGCCCTTCGAGGCGGCCGGTCACACGGTGCTGACCCCGGACCTGCGCGGCCACGCCGAGGGCGATCCGCCCCATGCGGTGACCGGCGTCTCCATGTCCGACTACGCCCGCGACATCGCCCGCCTGTGCGAGGCGCAGCCGCGGCCGCCGGTGCTGATCGGCCACTCGATGGGCGGCCTCGTGGCCCAGCTGGCGGCCCGCAAGGCCCCCCTGCGCGCCCTGATCCTCTTGGCGCCCTCCCCGCCCTGGGGGGTGGCCGGTTCATCGATGGAAGAGGCGGTCACCGCGTTCGGCCTGCACATGCTGGGTCCGTTCTGGATGCAGGCGGTGAACCCCGACCGGAGCCTGA
>DASUIJ010000340.1:0-7066 GCA_036279815.1 Phenylobacterium sp.
GGCGCCCGGCTCCGCTGGCCGACGAGGCATGCAACCGTATTAACTGCACGCATGACGATCACCGACGGCCCCAGGATCGACAAGGAGGCGCTGAAGCAGAAGTACCGCGAGGAGCGCGACAAGCGCCTCCGGCCGGACGGGAACGAGCAGTACCTCCGGCTCACCGGGCAGCTGTCCCACTACCTGGACGACCCGTACACGCCGATCACGCCGCGCGAGCCGAAGACCGACCACGTCACCTTCGCCTTCGTCGGGGGCGGCTTCGCCGGGCTGGTCACGGGCGCGCGCCTGGTCGAGGCCGGCGTCCGCGACGTCCGCATCATCGAGAAGGGCGGCGACTTCGGGGGCACCTGGTACTGGAACCGCTATCCCGGCGCCCAGTGCGATACGGCCTCGATGATCTACATGCCGCTGCTCGAAGAGACCGGGCACATGCCGACGGAGAAGTACGCGCACGCGCCGGAAATCCTCGAGCAGTGCCAGCGCATCGGCAAGCAGTACGGCCTCTATGAGAACGCCCTCTTCCACACCGAGGTCCAGGACCTGAGCTGGGACGAGTCACAGTCGCGCTGGGTGATCCAGACCAATCGCGGCGACAGGTTCACCGCCGACTTCATCGGCCTGGGCACCGGCCCGCTGCATGTGCCCAAGCTGCCGGGCATCCCGGGAATCGAGTCCTTCAAGGGCCACTCGTTCCATACCAGCCGCTGGGATTACGACTATACGGGCGGCGACCCCAAGGGCGCGCCGATGGAGAAGCTCGCCGACAAGCGCGTGGCGATCATCGGCACCGGCGCGACCTCGGTCCAGGCGGTTCCCCACCTCGCCCGCGCCTGCAAGGAGCTCTACGTGGTCCAGCGCACGCCGTCCTCGGTGGACGTGCGCGCCAACGTCCCCATCGATCCCGAGTGGTTCGGCGAGATCGCCACGCCCGGCTGGCAGCAGCGCTGGCTGGAGAACTTCACGGCCAACCAGGCCGGCGGCACGGCGGAGGTGGACCTGGTCCAGGACGGCTGGACGGACCTCTCCCGGCGCATCCGCAGCAAGATCATGCAGCTGCCGCGCGAGGACATGACTCCCCAGAAGATGCTGGCGGCCTACGAGGACTCCGACTTCGAGAAGATGGAGGAGATCCGCGCCCGGGTCGACGCGATCGTCGGGGACAGCGAGACGGCTCAGAAGCTCAAGGCCTGGTACCGCCAGCTCTGCAAGCGGCCCTGCTTCCACGACGCCTATCTGCAGGCCTTCAACACGCCCGGCACGCACCTCATCGACACCGACGGCAAGGGTGTCGAGCGGATCACGGAGAAGGGGTTCGTCGTCGCCGGCGTCGAATATGAAGTCGACTGCATCATCTACGCGTCGGGCTTCGAGGTCGGCACCGAATACAAGCGCCGCGCCGGTTTCGACCTGACCGGGCGGGACGGGCTGAAGCTCTCCCAAGCCTGGGCCGAGGGCATGAAGAGCAAGCACGGCATCCACGTTCACGGCTTCCCGAACGCCTTCTTCGTACAGCCGACCCAGGGGGCGAACCTGATCTCCAACGTACCGCACAACCTGACCGAGGCCGGCAGGACCATCGCCGTGACCGTCAAGCATGCGCTGGATCACGGCTACAAGCAGGTCGAAGTCACGAAGGAAGCACAGGACGCCTGGGTCGAGCTGCTGCTGACCGGCATGGGCCGCATGATGGGCGCGCCCGACTGCACCCCCGGCTACTACAACAACGAAGGGCAGAGCCCCGGTCCGGCGGCTCGGCTGAACGTGGGCTATCCGGCCGGCGCGACGGCCTACTTCAAGTACATCGACGCCTGGCGCAATTCCGGCGAGTTCGAGGGCGTGGCCTTCCGCTGAGCGGTGGGACAGGCGCGTGAGCGGGCGGCGCGGCGGACCTGAGGTCCGTCGCGCCGGCGCTAGCCGGTCCCGCCATCTTCACCGTCCGCCTCGAGCGGCTCCCATAGGCCCAGCGGCGCGCCGACCGCATCGGCGATGAGCGCGATCCGCGCCACGCCGGACACCAGGAACGGCTGCACCAGCACCTGTCCGCCCAGCGCTTCCACCCGGCGCGCGGCGGCGGCCAAGTCGTCCACCTGGACGTAGGGCGTCCAGTGCGAGGGCGCGCCCTGCGCGATGTGCTCCCGCTGCAATTGATAGAGCGATCCGACATCCTGGCCGGCCAGCCGCAGCCGGGTGAAGACTCCGCCGTTCGCCTCCTGCGGGTGCGAGGTCCATCCGAAGAGCTGCCGGTAGAATTCCATGGCGCCGCTGGCGTCGGTCGCCGCCAGATCGACCCAGCAGAACCGTCCGGTCGACATCTTGCCAGGAGGGGTCACGCTCGACGTCTCACGCCCTGCAGGAATGGGGTTTCGATGCTGTCCGAGGCGTCGTGCAAGTCAATCTCGGGTCGCTCGCGCCGGATGCAGGCTTCTCACCGGCGTCGAGGAGCCGGGGCCTGGCAGGCCGGTTCCGGGAATCGGACGCGGGCCGATCTTCGTCGTCTGGTCATGACCGAAGCATGGGCTAAGGTTCTCCGGAACGGCGGATCCGACAACCGCCGACCGATGAGGGAAACCGGGAAAATGGCGGGATTGTGCGACGGCCGCGTGGCGATCGTCACCGGCGGCGGGCGGGGAATCGGGCGTGAGTACTGCCTCATGCTGGCGGCCGAGGGCGCCAAGGTGGTGGTCAACGACCTGGGCGCGGCGGCGGACGGCGCCGGGGCGGACCTGTCCCCGGCCTCCGAAGTGGTCGCCGAGATCAAGGCCATGGGGGGCGAGGCCGTGGTCAACGGCGCCGACGTCTCCAACTGGGACCAGGCGAAGGGGATGATCGACCAGGCGGTCGCCACCTTCGGCAAGCTCGACGTGCTGATCAACAACGCCGGCATCCTGCGCGACCGCATGCTGGTCAACATGACCGAAGCCGAGTGGGACGCGGTGATCCAGGTGCACCTGAAGGGCACGTTCGCGCCCGCGCACCACGCCGCCGCCTACTGGCGGGACCTCAACAAGGCGACCGGCCGGCCGGTGAACGGCCGGATCATCAACACCTCGTCGGTGTCCGGCATCTACGGCAACATCGGCCAGACCAACTACGGCGCCGCCAAGATGGGGATCGCCGGTTTCACGATCATCGCCGCGCGCGAGCTGCGCCGCTACGGCGTCACCGTCAACGCCATCGCGCCGGGCGCCATCACCCGCCTCACCGAGAACCTGGGCGGCCCGGTGACCGACGAGGCGCGCGAACGGATGAGCCCGCGCTGGATCGCTCCCATCGCGGTCTGGCTGGCCAGCGAACAGTCGTCGGAGGTCTCGGGCCGGATGTTCGAGGCCAGCGGCTCGATCCTGGCCATCGCCGAGGGATGGCATCGCGGCCCCACGGTCGAGCCGGTGGCCGATCCCAAGCTGATGGGCCCCATCGTCGCCGAGATGGTGGCCAAGGCCCGCAAGAACGCCGGCATGGACGGCCAGGACCTGGATTGAATCATGTATCTCGCCGACCACGCCCGCCTCACCCCGGACAAGCCGGCCATGATCTCCGCCGAGACCGGCGCGGTCGTGACCTACGCCGAGCTCAATGAGCGCTCCAACCGCATGGCCCAGTTCCTCCATGCGCGCGGACTGCGTCGGGGCGACCACATCTGCGTCCTGATGGAGAACAACCTCGCCTTCATGGATCCGGTCTGGGCCGCCTTCCGGTCCGGCCTCTATGTGACGACCATCAACCGCTACCTGCCGCCGGACGAGACCGCCTACATCGTCGGCGACTGCGGGGCCAAGGCCATCGTCACCTCCTACGCCAAGCGCGAGACGGCCGCGGCCCTGGCCGACCTGATCCCAGACTGCCCGATCCGCCTGATGGTCGGCGGGACCATTCCCGGCTGGGATTCCTACGAGGACGCGCTGGCGTCCGCCTCGCCCGAGCCGCTGGCGCAGGAGTGGATGGGCGATTCCATGCTCTACAGCTCCGGCACCACCGGACGGCCCAAGGGGATCCTTCGCCCGCTGCCGGACATGACGCCCGCGGAGGGCTTCGAGACCCGCCAGGCGGTCAACCGGTACGGACTGACCCCGGACTCCGTCTACCTGTCGCCGGCGCCGCTCTATCACGCCGCTCCGCTCGCCTATGTGCTGTCCGTCCAGTCGTTCGGCGGCACGGTGGTGATGATGGAGCGTTTCGACGCCGAGCAGGCCCTGCGGCTGATCGAACAGTACGGCGTCACCCACAGCCAGTGGGTGCCGACGATGTTCGTGCGGATGATGAAGCTGGAGCCCGAGGCCCGGGCCCGCCACGACCTCTCCAGCCATCAGGTCGCCATCCACGCCGCCGCCCCCTGCCCGGTCGAGGTCAAGCGGCAGATGATCGAATGGTGGGGGCCGATCCTCTACGAATACTACGCCGGCACCGAGGGCTCGGGCTCGACCTTCATCACCAGCGAGGACTGGTTGGAGCACCCCGGCTCCGTGGGCCGCGCGGCGCTGGGCGTGCTGCACATCTGCGACGAGAACGGAAACGAGCTGCCCACCGGCGAGACCGGCCTGGTCTATTTCGAGCGCGAGGCGCCGACCTTCGAGTACCACAACGATCCGGGGAAGACCCAGGAGGCGCGCCACCCGCTGCACCCGAACTGGAACGCCCTGGGCGACGTCGGATACCTGGATGCCGACGGCTACCTCTACCTCACCGACCGCAAGGCCTTCATGATCATCTCCGGCGGGGTGAACATCTATCCTCAGGCCATCGAGGACGCCCTGGTCACCCATCCCAAGGTCGCCGACGTGGCGGTGTTCGGCGTGCCGGACGCGGAGATGGGGGAAGCGGTCAAGGCGGTGATCGAACCGGCGCCCGGCCAGACCCCCGACGACGAACTGGCGGCCGAGCTGATGGCCTTCGCCCGCGCCAGCATGGCCCACTACATGGCCCCCCGCTCCATCGACTTCATCGAGGAGATGCCGAGGCTTCCCACCGGCAAGCTCTACAAGCGGCTGCTGCGTGACGCCTACTGGCAGGACCGCAAGATCTGAAGCGGGGGTCGGGCCCCGCGCGGCCTGAAATTCGCCTCTGGAGGGAACCTCGGTCTGCGGCCGGGCGCTATCATCCTGCCGGCGCGGGCCATCGCGCCCGGACGAGATGTCTCGCCCCCAGATCAGATCCGGATCCCCCCATGCGCATCGCCCAGGTCCCGCCCCTCTATGAAGCCGTACCGCCCCGCTTCTATGGCGGGACCGAGCGCGTGGTCGCCCATCTGACGGACGCCCTGGTCGAGCTCGGCCACGAGGTGACGCTGTTCGCCAGCGCCGATGCGCGCACCAAGGCCCGGCTGGTGCCCGTCCGCGACGAGGCGATCCGGCTGGACCCGGCCGCGCTGAAATCCGACCTGGCCGCCCATATCACCCAGCTCGCCGAGGTGCGCCGTCGCGCCGACCAGTTCGATGTGATCCACTTCCACACCGACATGATCCATTTCCCGTTCTTCGAGGACATGGCCGAGAAGACCATCACCACCCTGCACGGCCGGCTCGACCTGAAGGACCTGCCGGGCGTCTACGCCCGCTGGCCGCAGTTCCCCCTGGTGTCGATCAGCGATGACCAGCGCGGTCCCCTGAAGACGAGCTGCAACTGGGCGGGCACGGTCCATCACGGCATGACCGCGGGGATCTACGACTTCAGCCCGCGCAGCCAGGGCTACCTGGCGTTCCTGGGCCGCATCTCGCCGGAGAAACGGCCGGACAGGGCCATCGCCATCGCCAAGCGCCTGGGCCAGCGCCTGAAGATCGCCGCCAAGATCGACGCCGCGGACGCCCGCTACTACCAGGAGGAGATCGAACCGCTGATCCGCGACGAACCGCTGGTCGAGTTCGTGGGCGAGATCGGCGACGACGAGAAGTCGGCCTTCCTGGGCGGCGCCGACGCCCTGCTGTTCCCCATCGACTGGCCCGAGCCGTTCGGCCTGGTGATGATCGAGGCCATGGCCTGCGGCACCCCCGTGGTGGCCTATGCCTGCGGCTCGGTGCCCGAGGTGATCGAGGACGGGTTGACCGGATTCATCGTGGAGAACGACGACCAGGCGGTCGACGCCGTGCGTCGGATCGGTCGGCTGGACCGCGCCAAGGTGCGGCGGCGGTTCGAAACCCGGTTCTCGGCCATCGCCATGGCCCGGCGCTACCTAGACCTCTATTCCTGTGCAAACGTCTCCGTCGACCGGGACATCCTGATCGCCGCAAGCGCCTGAGGTCTGAACCATGGACGACCTGGCGCCCGCGCCGGAAGCCGTCGTCGAACCGGGCGAGATCCACGAGCCTCGGGTCCCCCATCGGCTGCACGCCCTGAAGGACAAGGACACCTTCGTGGTGTCCGACAGCTATGGCGACATCCTGGGCGCGGGCGACGGCCTGTTCCACAACGACACCCGGATCCTGTCGTGGTTCCGGCTGCTGCTCGGCGACCAGCCTCCGAGCCTGCTGTCGGCGGCGATCTCGCAGGACAACGTGTTCTTCACCTTCAACGGCGCGAACCAGGCCCTGCCCTATCCCGGAGGGCCGGTGGGCCCGCCCGGCGTGCTGCACGTGGAGCGCAAGCGGTTCCTTTGGGAGGAACGGCTCTACGAGCGCATCACCTGCACCAACTACAGCCGCGACGTGGTGATCCTGCCGCTGATGATCGAGTTCGCCGCCGACTTCCACGACATGTTCGAGGTCCGGGGCATGAAGCGCGCCCGGCGGGGCTACATCCACCCCGTGGAACTGGACGGCCGCAGCGCGCGACTGCGCTATGACGGCCTGGACGGCGTCGAGCGCTCCAGCATCATCAGCTTCTCCGACCCGCCGGCCCGGCTGTCTCCGGGCCGGGCGGAATACATGTACGCCCTGCAGGCCGAGGGAAAGCTGGAGCTCTATCTCGAGATCGGAGTCCACGACGGCCATGTCCCCAGCCGGGAACGCTTCCGGGCCGCCGCCGCCCGGGCCCGCTGGGACATGCGCGCCAGGCGCCGGCACGGCGCGCGGTTCATCAGCTCCGGCCGGCTGTTCAACGACTGGCTCCACAAGTCCCGCGCCGACCTGGCCCT
>DASUIJ010000341.1:0-8527 GCA_036279815.1 Phenylobacterium sp.
CAAGCCCCGCTTCGCGAAGCTGGGGGTGATCGCCTCGATGCAGCCCTCCCACGCCATCGGCGACCTCTATTTCGCGCCCTCCAGGCTGGGTCCCGAACGGCTGAGGGAAGGCTATGCGTGGCGCGACCTCTGGGCCTCCGGCGCCCACATGGCGGCGGGCACCGACGCGCCGGTGGAGAAGGGCGACCCGCTGATCGAGTTCTACGCCGCCACCTACCGCCATGCCCTCAACGGCTTCGCCGGGCCGGACTGGGGCCTGGACGAGGTGCTGACCCGTCCGCAGGCCCTGGCCATGATGACCAGCGGCCCGGCCTATGCGGTGTTCCGCGAGGGTGACCTGGGCGACCTGTCGGTGGGCAAGGCCGCCGACATCTCGGTCTTCTCGGTCGACCTGATGACCGCGCCGTTCGCCGACATCCCCCGGGCGCACGCGGTGATGACGGTGGTGGGCGGGAAGATCGTCTACGACGGGCGGTAGGCGCAACGACAGGTTGACCTCGCCACCCGTCACAGCGCAGCTTGGCGTCGGGCTTCGGAGAGGAAGCGCTTGAAGATTTCACGACGTGCGATGCTCGCCGCCGCAGGCCTGACTGTTCCCGGGATCGCGCGGGCGGACGATGGCGTCGTCTTTCCGTTCGCGGTGACGCGGAACATGCCGTGGGCGGCGGTGCAACTCAACGGCGTTGACCCGGCCATGCCGTTCCTGATCGACACCGGCTCCAGCGGCTTCGGAATCCTGCAGGCCAAGGCGGAGGAGCTCAAGCTCGCCAAGATGGGCAAGGCGCTCTCGCAGGCTGCGGTAGGCCGCGCGAACATTGCGATCTACGAGGCGAGCCTGGTCCTGGGCGGCGCCGTGCGCCAGAGCCGCACGTCAATCCTCGGTGTCCCGCATCTGCCAAGACCGATGCTGGGTCTCATCCCGCTTCCAAGAATTCAGCTCATGGCGATGGATTTCGACCGCCGGGAAGTGCTGCTCATCAACCGGCTGCCCGATGCGATGGAGGGCTATCAGGCGCTTGAAATCGATGCGGGTCGCGGCGAACTCGGCAGCGCCAACATCATGGGCGCCTACGCTACCGAACAGGATGCCCGCTTGGGTCGCGACCAGCGGCCGGTCATCGACGCCGAGTTCGACGGCGAACTCGTCAAGCTGATGGTCGACACCGGTTTCGGCGGTGGGCTCCACCTGAATCCCGACTACGTGAAGAAGCGGGGGCTCTGGAATCGTTCCGCTGCGTTCGCGCCGGTGCGCCTCGGAACAGTGCTGGGGCCCGTCGGCGCGCGGATGATCCGGGCTGAACGCCTGAAGATCGGCCGGTTGGTGTTCGCCAATCCCATTGTCTCACTCGGAGACCCCGCCGACAGCGACCTTGACGGGACCCGCAATGTGGCCGGCCTGATAGGCATGGAGTTCATCCGGCGTGTCAATCTTGTGGTCCACCCGACGCGCCGTAGGCTCTGGATCAAGCCCAATTCAGCGATCACCGACGGCTATCGCTACGATCGAGCCGGAGCCGATGTCGAGATCATCGATAAGGCGGCTCGCATTGCGGGCCTTGCGCCGGGCTCCCCCGCCGATCGCGCCGGCCTTCGGGCTGGCGACAAGGTCACGGGCTGGCGCGGCCGCGACGGGATCGAAGGCTTATCCTGGGCGCTGAAAGGCGCGCCGGGCTCGAAGGTGGAAATCCAGATCGAGCGCAACGGGAAGACCGAACTGGTCGCCGTCGTGCTCGAGGAACGGATCTAGCCGCCGGGCTTGTACGTCCGCTCTGTGTGGCCCTTGAGCTGCTCAGGATAGAAATAGACCTCGCGCAGCGCGCCGGTGGCGTAGCGTTGGGCCTGGTCGTTGAAGTGGGGGCTCTTGGGGTCGCCGCTTTCGCCGCCGGCGGTGACGGCCATGGCGTGGACCTTGTCGCCGAACTCCACCACTGCGACGAAGCTGTTGCCGCTGGTCCCGTAGTAGCGCCTGGTCCCCTCGTAGCGCCGCGCGCCGAACGAGGCCAGCGAGCCCCATTGGGCCGAAGTGAAGGCCACGGGGATGCTGGGTCCCTTGTCGTCGAACGGCTGGACGATGTCGCCGTTCAGGCGCTGGAAGCGGTTGATCTCGCCCCAGGGCGTGCGCCAGCTCCCGAAGTCCTGGGTCAGGCGGTCGGAGGCGGCGGCCAGGGCGCGCAGCTTTTGCCCGGCGGTGGTGCGATAGGCCATGTAGTCATAGACGGAGACGCCTTCGCGCCTGGCCGCAGGCGCCGCCTCGGCCCAGAGCGCCTCGCCCCAGAACACCGCCAGCGAGGTGGCCGTGGAGTCCGCGCTCCAGCGATCGTCCCAGCCGCGCAGCAGGGCGACCTGGTCGGCCAGCCGGGTCTTCACCGGGTCGGCGCCCGGCGTTGCGTCATAGGCGGCGACCAGTTGCGGGATGAGCTGGGCGAAGGCGGGAAGATAGGGATCGTAGGCGGCCGAGATCAGCGACGGCAGGGTGAAGTCCTTCTTGTCCTTCAGGACCAGGGCGGCGTGGGCGCCGCGGGGATTCTCGCCGGCGGTGTCCATGTAGCGTGGATAGGCCTCGCGCCTGGGGCTGGCGGGCCCTGCGGCGGACCAGGGCCAGTCGTTGGTGTTGAACAGCCAGCCGGTGGCGGGATCGAGCAGGTGAGGGGTCTCTGCGGCGGTGTGCAGGCCCTTCCAGTCGGTGGCGGGGTCCGAGCCGTCCACCGGCCTGGTGTAGTCGAAACGGTCGTCGCGCCGGGGCACGAACTGCGGGTGCAGGTAGGCGATGTGGCCGTCGGCGTCGGCGAAGATGGTGTTGTTGGACGAGTTGGCGTTCAGCTCCGACACCTTGAGGAACGAGGCGTAGTCGCGGGCCTTGGTGCGCAGGAAGGACTGGCTGAGCGCCTCGACCGGCTTCTGCATAAGGGCCATGGCGACCCACTTGCCGTCTTCGGCGCGGACGATGGGCCCGTGGTGGGTCTTGAAGACCGTGAAGCGCTTCTCGGCCATGCCCCCGTCGGCGGTGCGGTAGGGGACCCTGATCGTCTGGACGGTGACCGGGCGGTCCTCGGCGCCGTAGCGGTAGAAGATCCTGCCGCCCTTGCGCACGATGGTCTCGGCGAACTCGTCGACGGAATCGACGCCGCTGGAGGTGTGCATCCACCCGGCCCGGGCGTTGAAGCCCTGGTAGATGAAGAACTGGCCCCAGGTCACCGCGCCGTAGGCGTTGAGCCCCTGGTCGCTGGTCGCCTGCAGTTCCGAGCGGAAGAAGAAGCTGGTGTGCGGGTTGATCAGCAGCAGGGCGTGGTGTCCGGCGGTGTTCGACGGCGCGATGGCGAAGCCGTTGGAGCCCTTGGGCTCCACGAAGCGGGTCGGGGTCTCGTCGGCGGCCAGGGCCATCGGAGCCTGGCCATAGAAGGACGCGAGCTCCTTCAGCGACACGCGCTCGATGTCGCCGCCGATGCTCCCTTCGCTGAAACTGAGCGCCATCCAGGGCTCAAAGTGGCGGATCACCCGCGGCTTCACCTCGGGATGGGTGGCCAGATAATAGTTCAGGCCGTCGGCATAGGCGTTCATCAGCGCTTTCAGCCAGGGCGGGCTCTGGGCGTACCTGGCCTGCATGTCGGCGGGATCGATGAACAGCTTCATCCGCAGGTCCTGCCAGACGGCGGCCTCGCCTTCGGCCTCGGCCAGGCGGCCCAGGGCGTTGACGTAGTTGGTCTCCACCCGGTTGAAGTCGTCTTCGGCCTGGGCGTACATCATGCCGAACACCGCATCGGCGTCGGTCCTGCCGTGGACATGGGCGATCCCCCAGTCGTCGCGGACGATGGTGACGGCGGCGGCCTGGGCTTTCCAGCGGGCCAGGTCGCTCGGCGCCGCCAGGCTCGCGGCGGGAAGGCACAGGGCGAGGCAGGCCGCGAGGCCAAGCTTGCAGAAAAGCTGCATCGAGCGATGGAACATTTGCGGCCCCCGTTGAAGGGCGGAGGCTAGACTGACGCGGTCGGCGACCACAAGTTGTCGGCGATGCAAACTCCCCGCTTTCGGCCCTTTGGCCAGAACTACGCCTTCGTGGTCGCCGCCGCGGTCTTCGTCGCCCTGCTTTCGGCCGCGGCGCTGAGGTCCGCGCCCGGCGTGCTCATGCTACCGCTGGAGAAGGCGTTCGGCTGGAACCGCGCCACCGTGTCGCTGGCGGCCGGGGTCGGGATCTTCCTCTACGGCCTGACGGGCCCCTTCGCAGCGGCCTTGATGCAGACCTTCGGGGTGCGCCGGACGGTGACCCTGGCCCTGCTGCTGATGGCGGTGTCCACCGGTCTGTCGTCGATGATGACCCAGGCCTGGCAGTACGTCGCCACCTGGGGCGTGATGGCGGGCTTCGGCTCGGGCGCGGTGGCGATGGTGCTGGGCGCCACGGTGGTGAACCGTTGGTTCGTGGAACGGCGCGGCCTGGTCATGGGCCTGCTGACAGCCTCGACGGCCACCGGCACCCTGGTCTTCCTGCCCGCCATGGCGGCCCTGGCCGACCACGCCGGATGGCGGCCGGTGGTGCTGACCATCGCCGGGGTGACCGCCGCGTTGGCGCCCCTCATGTGGCTGCTGCTGCCGGAGCGCCCCTCGGAGATCGGCCAGCTGCCCTATGGCGCGCCGGACGACTATGTGGAACCGCCGCCGCCCGCCAACAGCGCCATCGGCAATGCGCTCGCCGCCCTGGCCCGGGCCGCAAAGACGCGAACCTTCTGGCTGCTGTTCGCCGGCTTCTTCGTCTGCGGCCTGACCACCAACGGCCTGGTCGGCACCCACATGATCGCGCTGTGCGGCGACCACGGCATGACAGAGACGGCCGCGGCCGGCCTGTTGGCCACGATGGGACTGTTCGACCTGGTGGGGACCACCGCCTCGGGCTGGCTGACGGACCGCTACGACCCGCGGAAGCTATTGTTCGTCTATTACGCCCTGCGCGGCCTCTCGCTGATCGTGTTGCCGTTCACCGACTTTTCGATCGTCTCGCTCGGGGTGTTCGCGGTGTTCTACGGCCTGGACTGGATCGCCACGGTGCCGCCCACCGTGCGGCTCGCCACCGAGGCGTTCGGCGACCGGGACGGGCCGATCGTGTTCGGCTGGATCGCCGCCGGGCACCAGGCCGGCGCGGCCACCGCGGCGGTGACCGCCGGGGTGATGCGCGCCGCCCAGGGCGAGTATGTGCAGGCCTTCGTCCTGGCCGGGCTGACCGGGTTCATCGCCGCCACCGCCTCGATCCTGATCCGGCGCGAGGTGAGGGGCGCGGCGGCGTGAGGCCGTAGCTCTCTCGTCCGCGTCCCGGGAAAGACGCGGTCAGGACGCCGGCGCCTCCCGTCGACGGCGCAGGGCGGCGCCGACCACGGCGAAGCCCAGGATCATGGTGGTCCAGGTCGCCGGCTCGGGCACGGAAGCGAAGCCGAAGCGCACATCGTCGACGCCGATGACGTCGCCATCGGTTCCGCCGCCGGGCCGGGGCGCCGTGACGCCAATGGTGATGCTCGAGATCGAGCGGCCGAAGTCGGTGAAGCCCAGGAACGCCAGGCCGCCGTGAGGGTTGGGGATCGCGATGTTCTGGGACGTGCCGTCGCTGAATTCAATGTGATTGAAGCCTTCCTGCACGCCGGAGAAGTAGGCGCCGAAGGAAGAAATCGGGGTGGCGAACGTGAAGGTCAGCGGGTCGCCCAGCAGGCTCGCGAACTTGGAGCCGCCCGAGGTGGTGTTGAAGCCGCACAGGCTGGCGGCGCAGTGCGGCGTGTCGGTGATGGCGTCCTGGGGGGTCGAGGAGCCGCTGAGCGTCACGCCCGGCGAGATCAGGAGACCGTTGGTGCGAGCGCCGAGGTCGAACCCTTCAAAATCGATCAGGGTGGTCGGCCCGGCGGCGGCGTCGAAGCTGGCGGCCGCGGCCGCGGATCCCGGCCCCACGGCGACGGCGCCCGGATCGGAGCCGGAATAGACGACGATGGCGGCGCGGGCCGAGCCGCCGACCGACAGGACGGCGATGGTCGCAATCGTTGCGGCGATGTGTTGGACAGTCTTCAAAGCGGCGCCCTCGAGAGCAGGAACGGGAGGGCATCCGCCTAACGGGCGCCGGGCCGGGTCGCGACTTCGCTCAACCCCGACGTGCGAGGCGAAAATTCATCGTCGATGACGCATGCTCAACCGGGCGGCGCCACCCGGAGAAGCCCGGGGGCGCGGCCAGGTCAGGTTCGGTCAGGCGACCATGGCGCCTCTACGGAGGCGAAGAGTCAGGCCGGCGACGCCGATGCCCAGGATCATCATCGCCCAGGTCGCAGGTTCCGGCACCGCATCCGAAACCGGACCTGTTCCGGGGCCGGTCGCGGTCCCGACCCGCACGTCGTCGACGCCGATCTGGTCGTTGCTCTCACTGTCTCCGGTGAGGATCGTGATGCTCGAGATCGCCCGGTCGAAGTCGGTGAAGCCGACGAAGGCCGCGCCGCTGTGGATGTCGGGAATGGCCAGCACCTGGGAGGTCCCGTCGTCGAAGACGATCCGGTTGGTCGCGCGCTGCACGCCGGTGAAGTAGGCGCCGAAGGTGGTGATCGGGGTGGCGAAATTGAACGTCAGGGCGTGGGTGAACAGCTGGGCGAATTGGAAGCCGCCGTCTGTGGTGTTGAACCCGCAGAGACTGGGCGCGCAGAACGACCTGTCGACAATGGCGTTCAATTCGTCAGTCTCGGTGTTCAGGGTGACGCCGGGCGCGATGAGCAGCGAGTTGGTGAGGTCCCCGAGATCGAAGGCCTCGAAGTCGATCAGCGTCGTGACGCCGGCGGCGGCGTCGAAGGCGGCGGCGGCGACGGCGGAGTCCGAGCCTTCGGCGATGAAGTTGGCGCTCGGGTCGGCGCCGGAGAAGACCACGAGGGCGGCCTGGGCAGGCGCGCTGAACGCGAGGGATGCGAGGATTGCAGTCGTGGCTGCGATGCGTTGGCCGGTCATCAAGGCGATTCTCCTCGTGGTTGCTGAATGGTCTATGACCTCGCTTAAGGTGTGTCTCCCGATGCCGCCAACGGCCCAACGGCCCCGCCGTGACGGCGAAAATTCAATGTGGGTGAGTGGAGATCAACATCCTGCCCCGGCGATGTGCGCGGTGATGACCAAGTCGCTGCGGGGCTGCCTTGAGATTCTGGGGTTCCAGGGTCAAGCTTAGGTTCCAATAACTCGCTTAACTTGCGTGATTTATCACCACTCAACGTAAGATAAGGCGACATTGAAGGCCATTGAGGGGTTCGCTCGATTCAAGTTACTTAACTGATTGTCCGGTTTGTCAGCAAAACCTTGGGGGTTGTGTCTGTTGTCCGCTTCGCCTCAATCGACCCCGCGGGACATGCAGCGCCTGCTTCATCGTCTCAGCGGCGACTTCCTGATCAATACGGCGCGCCGCGTGGCGACCTCGGTTGATCGAAACCTTCTCACCGCCCTGATCCTGCTCACGATCGTTCGGTACAATGTGAGCGTCCTCACCTCGTCGCCCCACTCCGCCAGGTCCTACCTGGGTACGGGGGAGATTCCGCCCGACGAGCTTCGACTGCCGATCAGCGTCTATGCCGTGGCCCGAGCCCTGGGCCTGCCGTATGAGACGGTGCGTCGGCATGTCGGAAAGCTAAAGGCGGCGGGCCTCTGCATCAGCGTGGCGGGCGGACTGATCGTACCGCGCAAGGCCCTTGGCGGCGCCCAAAGCCTCGCGGGGGTCCAGCAGACCTTGCGCGCGGCTCAGGACTTCGTCGATGAAGCCGCGTCATTCGGGATCGCGGCCCGTGGCGAGCACGCACCCCCGGGTAAGGATGTCGCCAGGCAGGCCGTACGGCTGGCGACCGACTACTGCCTGGACGCCATCAGCCTGATGGCCCGGGCCGTGAACCAGGACGTGGTGAGCGTCATCCTCCTGTGGGCCATCGCGGTGGCCAATGTCGACCACCTGGCGCATGACCCGATCCTGGCCCCGACGTTCGGCGGCCTGCCGGATTTCGTGCCGGACGAGGAGAGGCGGCCCGTCACGGTCTACGCCGTCGCGAATTTCCTGCTCCTGCCCTACGAGACGGCGCGCCGCACGCTGATGGCCCTGAGCGAGCAGGGTCTGGTCGAGCGCAGGACCGGGGGAATGGTCGTCCCGACCCATGTGGTGGCCCGTCCCGAAGTGGTCGCGGCGACCGCAAAGCTCGCGGAGATGACCGAACAATTCCTGCGGAATCTCGCCGAGATCGGCGTGGTCGCCCAAGGCGCCGATCAGCCCATCGCATCCTCGACGAGATCGGGAAACACCTTGGCGACCTTGCTCAGCAGGTAGTCGCCGTAGGTCCCCTCGAAGGCATGGAAGCTGGCTCCGTCCCAGCGGTCCTCGCCGTCCGCGCGCGCGGTGACGGCGTCGCCGGGCAGCGGGGTCATGGGGGCGAAGAAGTCCGGATCGAAGAACAGGGGGAAGGACAGGCGGTCCCGGCCCGAGGTGTTCTTCACCCGGTGCGGGGTCGAGCGATAACGGCCGCCGGTCAGGCGCTCCAGCATGTCGCCGATGTTG
>DASUIJ010000342.1:0-2483 GCA_036279815.1 Phenylobacterium sp.
CGAACTCGTCGACAGCGCCGAGGACGACCTGAAGGCGGTGTTCGAGCGCGACCCGGCCTGCAAGGGCTACGTGCAGCCGTTCCTGTTCTTCAAGGGCTTCCAGGCGCTGCAGACCCAGCGCGTGGCCCATTGGCTGTGGAACCAGGGCCGCGACACGCTGGCGTTCTACCTGCAGAGCCGGACGAGCGAGCTGTTCCAGCTGGACATCCACCCCGCCGCCCGCCTCGGCCGGGGCATATTCATCGACCACGGCACCGGCATCGTGATCGGCGAGACGGCGGTAGTCGGCGACGACGTGTCCATGCTGCACGGCGTGACCCTGGGCGGCACCGGGGCCGAGCAAGGCGACCGCCACCCGAAGGTGGGCAAGGGCGTGCTGCTGGGCGCGGGCGCCAAGGTGCTGGGCAACATCCATATCGGCGACTACGCCAAGATCGCCTCCGGCTCGGTGGTGCTGAAGCCGGTTCCGGCCGGCTGCACGGCCGCGGGCGTTCCGGCCCGCCTGGTCAACTGCCCGACCTGCGAGGAGCCGGCCCGCAGCATGGACCACACCCTGGCCGAGGCGGTCTACGACTACGTGATCTGAGCCGGCTACGCGGTCGGGGCGAGCCGGGCCGCGTCGCTGACATAGTAGCGTCTCAGCAGGGCGAAGCCTGAGAAGGTCCCGAACAGGGACAGCAGGATGGCGAGCCACAGCGGCGCGCCAGCCCAGATCAGTCCCGCCGCGACCAGGCAGCCGGCGGCCCCGCCCGCGTCCCAGCCGCCCTCGGTTCCGATGTGGAAGCGCAGCACGCAGGGCGACCGCTGGGACTGGTTGTAAATCGCGGTCATCATGGTCGGCGTGTAGAAGGCGACCACCAGGGCCCCGGCCGCGTTGGCGACCACCGCCACCGCCGGATCGCCGTAGCCGGCTGCGCGGACCAGGATCGTGGCGGCCATGGACCCCATGGCGAGCCAGACCGCCCACCGGCCGTGACCGGCGTCGATGAACCGTCCCAGCAGCAGGCCGCTGGCCGCCCCCACCACGGCGGCGAGCGCCATGGCGCCGCCGAAGGCCGCGAAGCTCTCGCCAAGCGAGATGAACAGGGCGATCTGCCAGACGAAGAAGTAACCCGCGGCCGTCCAGCCGTCGGCGGCCATCATCAGCACGCTGGGCAGGGCCGCGCGCCAGGAGCCGGGGGCCTCGCGCCTGATCTGCACATTGGGGGTCGCCAGCAGGGGAAGGGCCGAGATCGCAAGGACCACGCCTGTCGCGCCGAAGGCGACGCGGGGCCCGAGCGTGGTCAGCGCCCAGCCGGTCGCCAGGGGAGATACGATCCCCACCAGGGCGGCCGCGGCCTCCCGCGCGCCGATCTGGTGGCCTCTGTGCTCCTCGTCGCCCAGGGAGGCGAAATAGGCGTGGTAGGAGGTCCAGTAGAAGGTGTCCCCGAGGGCGGAGATCGCACAGAGGGCGAACAGCACCCATCCCACACCGTGGACCTCCGCCAGCAGCGGGTACTGCAGGCTGGTGAAGACGGTTCCGGCGATGACCAGCGGCTTCACGCCGAAGCGCTGGCCCAGCGGCAGGATGAACGGGCGGATGAAGAACCGCCCGACCAGGATGGCGGCCAGGGCGGCGAGCACGCCGTGGGCCGGCACGCCCGACCGCAGCAGGTAGACGGCGAAGAAAGCGCCCCCGCCGCTGAGCGCCACGGCGTGGATGCCGTAGTGCAGATTGAGAAGATTGACGGTGCTGTTGCGGAAGAACGCCATCGAGGCTGTCCTCAGGGCTGAGAATTGGCACGACTCAACAAGGGCGCCGCCGCGGGCTCCGAGGCCCGGTCGGTGCATTGGACATGTTGGTCAGCCAGCCACTGGGGTGAGTTCTCTCGCAAAACCGAAGGTGTCTAACGGCCTCACGCTAGGCCTGGCGGCGGCGGCGCTCAAGGGCGGCGTCGGGCTCCGTCCCCAGGAATAGGGGCGAGGGCGGTTTCCCAGCGCGGATAAAGCGATGTAGGTTCCGCGCCTGTCGAACTGCCTTGGGAGCCTGACCGTGGACGAGAGAATGATGCGCAAGATCGAAGGCCACCTGCGTGGGACCTTCGCCAATGCGCGGATCACCCTGGTCCCACGCCCCAAGCAGAAGGATTCCGCCGAGGTCTATATCGGCGAGGAGTTCGTGGGCGTGGTGTTCGAGGACGAGGACGGCGACGGCTCGTTCATGTTCGAGATGGCGATCCTCGGCGAAGACCTGCCCTGACGGGACCTGCAAGGAAAACGGCCCCGGAGCGATCCGGGGCCGCAATCGTGTCCGGCGTTCAGAGAACGCCCAGCATCTCCGCGACCAGGGGGTGGCGGACGATGTCGCGGTCGGCGAGGCGGACCACGGCGATGTTGCTGAGGGCCTCGAACTTGTCGGCCACCGAGGCCAGGCCCGAGAGCTCGGGCAGCAGGTCGGACTGGTTGGGGTCGCCGGTGACCACCATGGTGGAGTGCCAGCCCAG
>DASUIJ010000343.1:0-2785 GCA_036279815.1 Phenylobacterium sp.
GCCGCCGCCCTGTCCCTGGCGGGCGTCATGGTCGGCCTGTCCATCCCGCTGGCCGTCTCGCTCCACGCCTCGACGTCCCTGATCGAGATCGCCGTATGGGGGGCGTCCACGGTGGTGGTCCAGCTGCTGGTGTTCCGGATGGTGGACATGGTCCTGCGCGGCCTGCCCCAGCGCATCCAGCAGGGCGAGGTCGCAGCCGCCGCCCTGCTGGTGGGCGCCAAGCTGTCCACCGCGATCATCCTCGCCGCGGCCGTGGCGGGATAGGCGGGCCGCCATGCACTTCCCGAAACTGCCGGATTGGGGCGTCTACCTGGCCATCGTCCTGGCCCTGCTGATCGTCGCGGTCGGCCGCCGGGAGCGGGTGAACGCGCCGGCCCCGCCGCCGCCGGTGGCGAGCCAGGAAGGCCTGCCCCTGGGGCCGGCCTCGCCCTTCGATCCCTCCGTCGTGGTCGAGGTCTCCGACAAGGCCGAACCGGCGGCGGGCACCGCCTTCTCCATCGCCGACCGCGGGGTCTGGGTCACGGCCCGGCATGTGGTCGACGGCTGCGCCAGGGCCGCCATCGTGGTGGCCGAAGGCCGCGGCGTCGCCGCCAAGGTGACCATCGACCCCAGCGGCGAGGCGGCGATCCTGACCACGGAAGGCGGCGCCTCGCCCCTGCCGCTGGGGCTGGACAGGGCCCTGCGGCGCGGCGACCGCGCCTATCATCCCGGATTCCCGCAGGGGCGGCCCGGCGAGGCGACCTCCCGGCTGCTGGGCCGGGAGAACCTGGTGGTCCGGGGCCGCGGCGCGCGCACCGAGCCTGTGCTGGTCTGGGCCGAGACCGGCCGCACCGACCGCCTGGTCGGAACGCTCGGGGGACTGTCGGGCGCGCCCGCGCTCGACGGCGCCGGGCGGGTCATCGGGGTGACCGTGGCCGAGGCGCCGCGCCGGGGCCGCATCTACACCACCGCGCCCGAGACCCTCCTCCACGCCCTGACCACCACCCACGAGCATCCCGCCAGCTTCGCGGTGGGGGAATCGGTGACCACGGGGAATTACGGCATCGTCGCCGACACTCTGCGCCGTGACCTGCGGGTGGCCCAGGTGATCTGCCTGGCCGCCACTTAGGCCGCCTGAGGCTCCGAGCCCCCGGGCGGCGTCTTCGGCGTACGGGCGGCGACGGCGAGGGTCAGGACCACGCCCGCGACGCCGAGCACGGCCGAATAGACGAAGAACACCACATAGCCGGAGCCCAGGGCCGCCGGGGAGACGTGGCTCTTCTCCAGGGCGTTGGCGAAGGCCTGGGGCGGCAGGCCGGCGAACAACCCCTTGAGCCCCGCCAGCGCCCCGCCGCCGTCGGCCGCCGCCGCCGCGCCCTCGACCACCCGGCCCGACTGGGAGGCCACCAGCTTGCCCAGCAGGGCGTAGAGCGAGGAGAAGAGGGCGTACTGGGTGGCGGTGAAGCCTTCGCCTGTCAGGCTGGACATATAGGCGATCAGGCAGGTCCCGGCGAAGCCGGAGGCGATGTTGTCGACGCCGATGGCGACGCTCAGCGCCCACAGCTGCGGCCCCTGCAGGGCCAGCCAGGCGAAGACCAGGTTGCTGACCGGACCGGCGAAGGCGCCGATCACCAGGGCGCGCATCAGGCCCAGCCGCGCCACGGCCAGCCCGCCCAGACCGACGCCCAGCACGCTCATCACCACGCCCAGGATCTTGCGCACCTCGGCGATCTGCAGCTTGTCGAAGCCCAGGTCGAGGTAGAAGGGGTTCATGATGTTGAGCACGAAGTCGCTCAGCCGATAGACGCAGATCAGCGCCAGGATCAGGCCCGCCGCCTTGCCGTAGCGGCCGAAGAAATTGGCCAGGGGTTCGCCGAGCGCCACGCCCAGGTAGCGCCCGGGCCGGGTCTCCAGGCCCGGGATCGGCCGCGCGGCCAGGACGATCACCGCCCCGCCCGCCACCACCCCGGCCAGCTGCAGGAAGACCCCGCCGGGCTTGGCGCTCCAGGCGGCCTTCAGGACCTCGCCGGGATCGTGCGCTCCCACCGCCGACATCGCGCCGGCCAGGATCGAGGCGTCGCCCGCCAGCCCTGAACCGAGCAGCAGCGCGCCCAGGACCACGATCGCGGCCCGGGCCGCCCACTCGAGGACGTCGCGCGCCGGCGCGGCGGGCATGCCCTCGGTGGCGATCGGGCGGATCATGTGCTGCGCCTCGCGCGGCGCGCCCAGGACGCCCAGCGCGCCCACCACCATCAGGGCCGCCATCAGTCCGTAGGACAGGTTCCAGCCGATGGCGTCGGACATGGCCAGGGGCACGACGCCGGCCACGATCATGGCGATCCGGTAGCCCCACTGGTAGGCGGCGGCCATGGCCCCCTGTTTCTCGGTGGTGGCCGCCTCGATCCGCCAGGCGTCGATGACGATGTCCTGGGTGGCGGAGACGAAGCCGACGAAGACCGCGAAAGCCGCCATCCAGCCCAGCCCCGTCCGGGGATCGGCGCCCGCGATCAGCCACAGGCCCAGCATGATCAGCGCCTGGCAGAGCAGCATCCACGACCGGCGGTGCCCGAGCCGGCCGGTGAGGACCGGAACGGCGGCGCGGTCCACCAGCGGCGCCCAGAGGAATTTCAGAGAATAGGCCAGGGTCGCCAGGCCGAAGAAGGCGATCACCTCCAGGCTCAGTCCCGCGTCACGCAGCCAGGCCGAGAGGGTGTCGAAGATCAGCAGGTTCGGCAGGCCGGACGCGAACCCCAGGGCCAGCATGACCAGGGCGCGGCGCTCCCCATAGACCGCGATGGCGCTCCTG
>DASUIJ010000344.1:0-15721 GCA_036279815.1 Phenylobacterium sp.
GGGCGCGCGGGTCGCGCCGCTGCTCGAGAAGCTGGCCGGGCCGATCGTGCGCGACGTGCTGTTCCTGAAGCCCCACGCCCTGATCCGCCGCCGCCACGCCACCGTCGTCGACGCGGTCGAGGGCGAGGTGGCGACCTTCTCCGTGGAGATCGACGCCTACCAGCAGCCCCGCAGCGCCCAGCAGCCCTGGAAGATCAAGACCTATGACGGCTCCGGCACGCTGGACCTGATCTTCTTCGGCAGCTTCGGCGGTCAGCTCCAGGCCAAGCACCCGGTGGGCTCCAAGCGCCTGGTCTCCGGCAAGGTCGAACGGTTCGGCCTGACACTCCAGATCGCCCATCCGGACTACATGGTCCCTCTCGACAAGGCCGCGGAGATTCCCGAGATCGAGACCGTCTATCCCGCCACCGCCGGCCTGCCCCCGCGCACCGTGCGCAAGTTCGTCCTGGAGGCGCTAGGCCGCGCGCCCGAGCTACCCGAGTGGCAGGATCCCGCCTGGCGGGCGCGGGAACAGCTGCCGTCGTGGCGCGACGCCCTGCTGCGGCTGCACGCCCCGCGGTCCGACGCCGACCTGGCGCCCCTGGCCCCGCACCAGCGTCGCCTGGCCTATGACGAACTCCTGGCCCACCAGCTCGCCATGGCCCAGCGCAAGGCCGAGCGCCGCAAGGACCCGGCGGCGAAGATCGCACCCAGTTCCCTGGCCGATCGGGTGGAAGCCGACCTGCCCTTCAAGCTCACCGGCGCACAGGTCCGCGCCCTGTCGGAGATCCGCGGCGACCTGAAGGCCGGAGAACGGATGAGCCGTCTGGTCCAGGGAGACGTGGGGTCCGGCAAGACCGTGGTCGCCATGCTGGCCATGGCCGACGTCGCCGCCGGCGGCGGGCAGAGCGCCCTGATGGCGCCCACGGAAATCCTCGCCCGCCAGCACTTCGAGACCCTGGCCGCGCCCCTGGCCACCCATGGCGTCACCGCCATCCTGCTCACCGGCCGCGACAAGGGCGCCGGACGCGCCAAGAAGCTCCAGGCCCTGGCGTCCGGCGAGGCCCAGGTGGCGGTCGGCACCCACGCCCTGTTCCAGGACGATGTCGCCTTCCATCGGCTGCAGCTGGCGGTGATCGACGAACAGCACCGGTTCGGCGTCGCCGAACGCCAGCGTCTCCAGGCCAAGGGCGAGGCGGTCCACCTGATCGCCATGTCCGCGACCCCGATCCCGCGCACCCTGGAGCTGACCCTCTACGGCGACCTCGACGTCAGCCGCATCGACGAGAAGCCGCCGGGCCGCACGCCGGTGGCCACCCGCGCCGCGCCCATGACCCGTGTCGACGAGGTGGAGGCGCGCCTGCGCGAGGCGGTGAAGGACGGCTCCCAGGCCTTCTGGATCTGCCCGCTGGTCTCCGAGTCCGAGCTGGTCGATCTCAAGGCCGCCGAGATCCGCGCCGCCGAGTTGCGCGAGCGCATCGGCCCCGGCGTCGGCCTGGTCCACGGGAAGATGCCCGCCGCCGAGAAGGACGCCGTCATGGCCGATTTCGCCGACGGCAAGGTCCGCATCCTGGTGGCCACGACCGTGGTCGAAGTGGGCGTCAACGTGCCCAACGCCACCATCATGGTCATCGAGCAGGCCGAACGCTTCGGCCTCGCCCAGCTGCACCAGCTGCGCGGGCGCGTCGGCCGCGGCCACCGCGAGAGCGCCTGCGTGCTGCTCTACGATCCGCCCCTGTCCGAGACCGCTCAGCGCAGGCTCGACATCCTGCGCCGCACCGATGACGGCTTCCAGATCGCCGAGACCGACCTCGAGCTGCGCGGCGGCGGCGACGCGCTGGGACTGAAGCAGTCGGGATTCCCGGCCTATGTCTTCGCCGACCCCATCGCCCACAAGGACCTGTTCATCACGGCCGGCGACGACGCCCGGCTGGTCCTCGCCCGCGACCCCGAACTCACCAGCGAGCGCGGCCAGGCGCTTAGGGTGCTGCAGGAGCTGTTCGACTGGCGTCCGGGCTCGCCGCTGAAGGACGCGGGATAGCCTCCCAGGCCGCCACCCGGGCCTTCGCGTCGGCCTCCAGGTCGGCGTAGAACAGATTGTAGGCCGGCGCCTTCTGGCGGTCCGCCCAGGTGCCGGAGGGCTTCAGCATCGCCGCCTTTGGGCGGGAGACCCGCAGCACCCCGTCCTTGCAGACCGCCGAGACCTGCCGCGTCAGGAAGGCCGGCCGCGCGCCCCATTCCAGTCCCGTGGCGTTTGCCGCCCCCAGGCCCAGCTTGGCGGGCGCCGGCGCGTTGGTGGTCGCGCCCAGGAGCGGGTTGAAACACAAGGGCCTGCGGCCGTTCAGATTCTCCAGCTCGCCGCCCTGGGCCCAGACCAGGGAGCGGTTCTGGATGTCCTGCGCGTCGGCGATGTCGTTCTCGAAGGCCGAGACCCAGGCCGCCAGGCATCCGGCCTGGTCGCGCCTCTGGCAGGGCGGCAGCGGCGGCGAGTCCGCCGGCGTCACCGCCTCGATCATATAGGCCCCCGCCAGCCGGGCGCGGACGTCCGGCCGGGTCGCGACCTCCTCCGCCAGCAGCCGGGCGGCGATGGTGCCCCCCTGCTCCACGCCGACGACCAGAAACGGGCGATCCCCGCCGTAGCTGTCCAGGAACTGCCTGAACGCCTTGGCGACATCGCCATAGGCGAACTTTCGGGCGTCCCGGGCGTCCTCCCGCAGAGTGGTGAAGGTGTAGAGGCTGGCCTGCCGGTAGCGCGGCGCGAACAGCCGCCCGACCCTGACGAACGGTCCGGCATAGTTGGGCGCCATCACCCGCCGGAACAGCCGGTCCGACTTGTCGTTGTCGATCGGCGAGTTCCAGTGGCGACCGCCGTCGAAGGTGGTGGGCGAGATGAAGAACACGTCGGCCGGCGGGTCGGCGGCGCCAGGCGCCTCGGGCCTGGCCGGCAGCAGCGCCCACGCCCCGCGGTCGGCATAGTCGGGCGGCGGCGGCGGGCGATAGATCTGGAACGGCTCCTTGGGGTCGAGCGCCGCGCGCAGGATGTCGTCGCGCCAGACCACGACCGCGGTCGTCAGGACCGCCAGCAAGGCGATCGTGACTGCGATGATCCAGCGCCGGTAGGAACGCTCCGCCATGGACCTTGCCTATATCAGCCCGGGCCCGGCGGAAAGCGGCCTACCGATAGGGATCGGGCGCGGCGAGGTACGACTTCACATATTCGTCGATGCCGTCCTCCAGCGCGGTGAAGGGCTGGTTGTACCCGGCGGCCACCAGCCGCTCCATGCGAGCCTCGGTGAAGTACTGGTACTTGTCGCGGATCGCCGGCGGCATCGGGGTGTATTCGATCCTGGCGGGCTTGCCCGCGGCCGCGAACACCGCCTTGGCCATGTCCTCGAAGGTCCTGGCCTTGCCCGAGCCCAGGTTGAACACCCCGTTCACGTGCTCGGACTTGTGCAGCCACGACACCACGTCGGCCACGTCGCGGACATAGACGAAGTCCCGCTCCTGGCCGCCGTCGGCCACGCCGTCGCGATAGGACTTGAACAGCTGAACCGTGTGGCCCTCGCGGACCTTCGGCCAGATCTGCGACGCCACCGACTTCATGGCGTGCTTGTGCTCTTCGTTCGGCCCGTAGACGTTGAAGAACTTCAGCCCCACCCACTGCGGCGGCGCATAGTCGCGCGACGCCTGCCGGGCCGCGAACACGTCGAACAGCGCCTTCGACCAGCCGTAGGTGTTCAACGGTCGCAGGGCCTGCAGCGAGGCCACGTCGTCCTTGTCGTCGAAGCCCAGAGCGCCGTCGCCATAGGTCGCCGCCGACGACGCGTAGATCAGCCGCCGCTGCCGGTCGGCGCACCAGCGGAACAGGTCGCGGCTGAGGGTGAAATTGGCGTGCAGCACCTTGTCGGCGTCGGGATCGGTGGTGGACGACACCGCCCCCATGTGGATCACCAGCTCCACGTCGCGCCAGCGTTTCTCCAGCCAGTCGAACATCATCTCGGGCGCTACGAAGTCGCCGATCGGATGCTTGGCGATGTTCCGCCATTTGCCGAGATCGGCCTCCAGCAGCCAGTCGCAGACCACCACGTCCAGCGTCGGGTCCTCCGACAGCTTGGCGACGATGTTGGAGCCGATGAAACCGGCCCCGCCGGTGACGAACACGATCCGCCGGGTCATGAGCTCTGCTTCTCCGTCATGCGCGCGATCGCCGCCGTGGTCGAATAGCCCTCGACGATCTGCGCCAGCCGCACCTCGCCGCCCCAGGCCTTCACTTCGGCGCCACCGACGACCTCGTCCTCGGAATAGTCCGCACCCTTGATCAGCACGTCGGGCCGCGCGGCCTCGATCAGCTTGATCGGGGTGTCTTCGTCGAAGGGCACCACCAGGTCGATCGCGCCCAGGCCCGCCAGCACCATGGCCCGGCTCTCCAGGTCGTTCACCGGCCGGCCCTCGCCCTTCAGCTTGCGGATCGACCCGTCCGAATTGAGGCCCACGATCAGCCGGTCGCACCAGGTCCGGGCCTGGTTCAGGTAGGCCACGTGGCCGCGATGCAGGATGTCGAAGCAGCCATTGGTGAAGCCGACCCTCAGGCCCTTGGCCCGCCAGCGCGCGACCTCCTCGACCATCCGCTGCGGCGTGGCGATCTTCATCTCCGCCGTGGCCATGTGAGCCGACAGCGAGGCCTCGATCATCTCGTCCGGCGTGACGGTGGCGGTGCCGACCTTCCCCACCGCGACGCCGGAGGCCAGCATGGCGAACTGGATGGCGTCCTCGATCGGCGCATCGGCCGCCAGGGCCAGGCCCAGGGCGGCGATGGTGGTGTCCCCGGCCCCCGAGGCGTCGAACACCTCGCGCGGGACGCCCGGGAAGTGCCGCACCGGCTCGCCGCGAACCGCCAGCGAGATGCCCTTCGCCGCGCGGGTCGCCAGGATCGCCTTGGCCTCGCAGAGCGACAGAGCGTGGGTCAGGGCCGCGGCGATCTCATCATTTGTCGAGGTCGGCATGCCGGTGGCGTGGGCCAGCTCGGCGGCGTTGGGCTTGATGATGTCGACCGGACCATAGCGGCTGAAGCTGCGCGCCTTGGAGTCCACGATCACCACGGCGGCCGCCTTGCGGCACGCGGCGATCACCGCATCGGTGACCACGCCCTTGCCGTAGTCGGAAATGACGATGACCCCGGCCCCCTCCGCGACCTCGCGCACGGTGCGGACCAGGCGTTGTTCGACGTCGCCCTCGGCCGGGTGGCTCTGCTCGAGATCGACGCGCAGCAGCTGCTGGTTTCCGGAGACGAACCGGGTCTTCAGGGTCGTGGGTCGCGAAGGGTCGGTGACCAGGAAGCCCTCGATGCCGCGCTCGTCGCCGATCAGCTGCAGGGCCTGGTGCCCCTCTGCGTCGCCGCCGACCAGGCCGATCAGCGCCACGTCCCCGCCCAGGGTGGCGACGTTGCGCGCCACGTTGCCGGACGCGCCCAGCATGACCAGCTCGCGGGTCCGCGCCAGGACCGGGATCGGCGCCTCGGCCGAAACCCGGGTCACGTCCCCGTAGACGAACCGGTCCACCATCACGTCGCCGACGCAGACCACGCGGACGCCGCGCAGGGAATCGAGAAGGTGCTGAAGGCTTGAGAGATCCATGGATTCAGCCTGTGGAACCTGCGGGACGAGCGGTCAAGCCGGGCTACCGGACCGCGTGGATGGCCTTGAGAGAGCGGAGCAGGTCGCCCGCGCCCGCCAGGGGCAGCGCGCTCGGCCCGTCGCACAGCGCATCGTCCGGGTTGGGATGGAATTCCAGGAAGACTCCGTCGGCTCCCGCTGCGATCGCCGCCTTCGCAATGGTCGGGACGCCTTCGCGACGGCCGCCCGTCGACGCGCCCTGGGTGCGGGGGTCGGCGCCCGGCAACTGCACGGCATGGGTCGCGTCGATGGTCACCGGCACGCCCAGCTTGTGCATCTCCCCGATGGCCAGCATGTCGACGACCAGGTTGTTGTAGCCGAAGGTGGTGCCCCGCTCGCAGAGCACGCTGATCTCCGCTCCGCCCACGGCTTCACGGACCTTGTCGACCATGTACCTGGCGTCCCAGGGGGCCATGTTCTGCGACTTCTTCTGGTGCAGCCAGCCGCCGCGCGCATGGGTCGCCCGGGCGGCGGCCACGACCAGGTCGGTCTGGCGCCCCAGGAATGCGGGGATCTGCACCACGTCGGCGACCTCGGCCACCGGCTCGGCCTGGTCCTCCGTATGCAGGTCCGTGCAGATCGGCACGTCGAACTCCGCCTTGATCGCCCTCAGGATCTCAAGGCCCTTTTCCAGGCCCGGCCCCCGGTAGCTGTGGATCGAGGAGCGGTTGGCCTTGTCGAAGCTCGCCTTGAACACATAGGGCAGGCCCAGCTCCACACACACCTTCTTCAGGTGCTGCGCGGTCCGGCGGGCGAGCTCCAGGTCCTCGATGACGTTCAGGCCCGCGATGACGAGCAGCGGATGTCCGTCACCGATGGAGATGTTCCACTTGTCGAGGGTGCGGACGGCCATGTCAGGGTTCCGTAGCGATTGCGGAGATGGGCCTAAGTGGCGCGCGCCTCCCGCCTTCACAAGTCGAAATCCGCGCTCCGTCCTGCATCTTTGGACCCCATCGCCGCGTAACCGATGCGTGGGCCGGTCTTGCCAGACCTTCGTGCTTACCCAAATCTATATTGGCTGAGGAATTCGAGGCCCGTGACATGACCCTCGCGCACGAAACCACTCTGGCGACCCTCGCCCGCTCCCCCCGGGCGTTCCGCAATCTGCCGGCCCTGGCCGGGGCCCCACCCACCTTCCGCGCCGCCCTGCGCATCATGGCGCTGAACTGGATGGCCGGCGACCTGACCTTCGTCACCCCCTCCGGCGGAACCCTCAGGATCCGCGCCGAAGCCCCCGGCCCGGTCGCCCGCATCGAGATCCGGGACTTCCGGTTCATCCGCCGGGCGCTGCTGGCCGGGGATATCGGCTTCGCGGAGGGTCTCATGGCCGGAGAGTGGGACACGCCCGACCTTACGGCCGTGCTCTCCATCTTCAGCCTGAACTTCCAGAACCTCACCAGGGTCACCGAGGGCAGCCGCGTCATCGGCCTGTTCAACTTCCTGGGTCATGCCCTCAGAGGAAACACCCGCCGTGGCTCCAGGAAGAACATTCACGCCCACTACGACCTGGGCAACACCTTCTATTCCCGCTGGCTCGACCCGAGCATGACCTACTCGTCGGCCCGCTTTCAGCACCCCGGCCAGCCGCTGGCCGAGGCCCAGGAGAACAAGTACCGCACCTTGGCCCAAGGCATGGGGCTCGCCCCCGATCATCATGTGCTGGAGATCGGTTGCGGCTGGGGCGGTTTCGCCGAGTACGCGGCCCGGGAAGTGGGGGCGAAGGTCACCGGCGTCACGATCTCCAAGGAGCAGTTCGATTTCGCCCGGCGCAGGATGTTCGAGCAGGGCCTGAACGAGCGCGCCGTGATCAAGCTGATCGACTATCGAGACGTCGAAGGCGCCTTCGACCGGGTCGCCTCCATCGAGATGTTCGAGGCGGTGGGGGAGCGCTACTGGCCCACCTATTTCGACAAGGTCTCCGAGGTTCTGAAGCCCGGCGGTCGCGCGGGCCTGCAGATCATCACCATCCAGGAGGAGCTGTTCGAGGGCTACCGCCGCCGCGCGGACTTCATCCAGAAGTACATCTTCCCCGGCGGGATGCTTCCCTCGGAATCCCGGCTGCGCCGGGAGACCGACCGCGCCGGGCTGGCCTGGACCGGAATCTCCCGCTTCGGGCAGGACTACGGCGAGACCCTGGCCCAGTGGAAACGGAGCTTCCTGGACCACTGGGATGAGATCCGGCGTCTTGGCTTCGACGAGCGTTTCCGCCGGCTGTGGGAGTTCTATCTCAGCTACTGCGAGGCCGGTTTCCGCACCCAAAGGACCGACGTGGTGCAGCTTGGGCTGGTCAAGGCCTGATCGCCCCCTGTTCGTACGGCCAAGCAACCCCTAAGTAGCTTGGCATGACCGTCGCACACAGCGTCCTCGACGCCATCGGAAACACGCCGCTGATCCGCCTCAACCGCGCGAGCGAGGTCACCGGCTGCGAAATCCTCGGCAAGGCCGAGTTCATGAACCCCGGCGCCTCCGTCAAGGACCGGGCCGCCCTGTACATCGTCCGCGACGCGGAGCGACGAGGCCTGCTGCGGCCCGGCGGCCGGATCGTCGAGGGCACGGCGGGCAATACGGGGATCGGCCTGGCCATGGTCGCCGGCGCCCTGGGCTATCGGACCACCATCGTCATTCCCCGCACCCAGAGCCAGGAGAAGAAGGACGCCATCCGGATGCTGGGCGCCGAGCTGGTCGAGGTCGACGCGGTCCCCTACGTCAACCCCGACAACTATGTCCGCTATTCCGGACGCCTGGCCGCGGAGCTCGACGCCAAGGAGCCCGCCGGCGCCGTCTGGGCCAACCAGTTCGACAACGTTGCGAATCGCCAGGCCCACGTGGAGACCACGGGACCGGAGATCTGGGACCAGACCGACGGCAAGGTGGACGGCTTCATCTGCGCCGTGGGATCGGGCGGCACCCTGGCGGGGGTGGCTGAGGCTCTGCGGGCGCGGAACCCCAAGGTCCGGATCGGCCTCGCCGACCCCTACGGCGCGGCGCTCTATAGCTGGTATGCCGAGGGCGTGCTCAAGTCCGAGGGGTCCTCGATCAGCGAAGGCATCGGCCAGGGCCGGATCACCGCCAATCTCGAAGGCCTCACGGTCGACAACCCCTACCGCATTTCCGACGACGAGATGCTGGAGGCGATCTACGACCTGGTGACCCACGAGGGCCTGGTGATGGGCGGATCGACGGGCGTCAATGTGGCCGGCGCCATCCACATGGCCAGGGACATGGGGCCGGGCCACACCATCGTGACGGTGCTTTGCGACCAGGGCGCCCGCTATCAGAGCAAGATCTACAATCCCGCCTTCCTCAGGGAGCGCGGCCTGCCGCCGCCGCCGTGGCTCTGATGACCGATCCCCTCGTCTCCACCGCCTGGCTGGCGGAGCGCCTGGGCCGCGCCGATGTCCAGATCCTGGACGGCAGCTGGTGGATGCCCGCGGAGGGCCGGTCCGGCCACGCGGAGTTCCTGGAGGCCCATATCCCCGGCGCGGTGTTCTTCGATATCGACGCCATCGCCGACCGCACCGTCGACCTGCCGCACATGCTTCCGACGCCGGAAGCCTTCGCCGAGGCCGCCGGCCGGCTCGGCCTCTCCCGTGATGCGACCCTCGTCGCCTATGACAGCTTCGGCGTCCGCGCCGCCGCGCGGGTCTGGTGGACCCTGCGGGTCATGGGCTTCACCAAGGTCTTCGTGCTGGACGGCGGGCTGAAGGCCTGGGGGGCCGAAGGCCTCCCTCTGGAGTCCGGCGAGGTCGCGCCGCAGCCCACCATCCTTGTTCCCGAATTCGACGCCGACCTGGTCCGCAATGTGGACGACGTCCGCGGCCTGATCGCCTCCGGAGCCTCACAGATCGTCGATGCGCGTGGCGGCCCCCGCTTCCGCGGCGAAGTTCCCGAACCCCGCGCTGGCCTTCGCTCGGGCCATATGCCCGGGGCCCTGAACGTGCCGTTCGACAGCCTGCTCTCCGCCGACGGCCGCATGAAACCCCCCGCCGAGCTGGCCCCCGTTTTCGACGCCGCCCTCGTCGACCTGGACCGGCCGGTGGTCACGACCTGCGGGTCCGGCGTCACCGCTTCGGTGGTGGCCCTGGCCCTGGCCCGCCTCGGCCGCGAGCGGGCGTCGGTCTATGACGGATCGTGGACCGAGTGGGGCGGTCTGGCCGACACGCCGGTGGTGACCGGCCCTTGATCACCATCCGCCTGGCGACGCTCGACGACATCCGCGCCCTGCCCGGCATCGAGCGGTCGGCGGGCATGGCCTTTCGCGAGACTGAACATGCCTGGGTCGCCGACGAGCCGGACACCGAGGCCGAAGCCTATCCGCCCCTGGTGGAGGCCGGCGGCGTCTGGGTTGCCGAGGATGACGGCGCGCTGGCCGGATTCGCCAGCACCGAGATGCTGGACGGCGACCTGCATATCCTGGAGCTCGCAGTGCTCCGGGACCATCAGCGGCGGGGCATAGGCCGCGCGCTCATGGCCGCCGTTCGCGACGAGGCCCTGGCCCGCCAATGCCCCGCCATGACCCTGACCACCTTCCGCAACGTGGCCTTCAACGCCCCCTTCTATGAGGGCCTCGGCTTCGAGATCCTGGCCGACCCCTCTCCCTCCCTGCGCGAGATCCTCGAACAGGAAGCCGAACACGGCCTCACCGAACGCTGCGCCATGCGCGCCGCGCTCTAGCGGATCGGGGGCGGATACATCAGCCCGGGTTGCGGCGCGTTCCACAGCGCATTCAGGCCGCGCCCCAGCTTCAAGGCCGAATCCTCGCCGATGTTGCGCCGGAAGATCTCGTCATAGGCGCCGACCTGGGTGATCGCCTGGAACGCCCAGTCGTCCTTCAGGCCGAGCATGGAGCCGAAACCGCCTTCGGTCCCCAGCAGGCGGCGGACCCGGATGTCCTGCGAACTGGACCGCAGGTCGGCCGCATTGCGTGAGCTCACCTTGAGCTCCTCCGCCAGCAGGGTGGCATAGACGGTCCATCGCACGATGTCGGCCCAGGTGGAGTCGTCCTGGCGCACCACGGGTCCCAGGGGCTCCTTGGAGATCACCTCGGGCAGGATGATGTGGGCGTTGGGGCTGTTCATCACCGAGCGCGACGAGGCCAGGGCCGAGACGTCCGCCGTGAAGGCGTCACAACCGTCGTTCTGGTAGCGCTCGCGCGCCTGGGCGTCGTTGGCGACCAGGACCTCGCGGTACTTCAGGCCTCGGGACCGGAAGAAGTCGGCGAGGTTCTCCTGGCTGGCGGTCCCCGCCTGCACGCAGATCCGCGCGCCGCCCAGCTCGCCCACGCTGGTCAGCTTCAGCGCCTTGGGCGCCAGGAAACCCTGGCCGTCGAAATAGGTCACGGCCGGAAAGTCGACGCCCATTCCCGCATCGCGACCGAAGGTCCACGAGGTGTTGCGCGACAGGATGTCGATCTTGCCGTTGGCCAGGGCCGCCAGCCGTTCCTCCGCGGTGACGGGCGTGAACCGCACGGCCTTGGCGTCGCCCAGGGTGGCGGCGGCGACGGCCCGGCAGATATCGACGTCGAACCCGGTCCAGTCGCCCTTGTTGTCCGGATAGGCGAAGCCGGCCAGGCCCGGATTGACGCCGCAGGACAGCCAGCCGCGCTTGCGGATCGCCGCCAGGGTCGGGCTGGCCTTGGCCTTGAAGATGTGGACGGGGGCGGCGGCGGCCGGCGGCTCGGCGGCCGGGGCCGGAGACCTGGCGGTGGGAGCGGCCGGTTTGCAGGCGGCCAGGAACAGGGCCAGACCCACGACACCCGCCACACGCCGCCACATACTGCCGCTCCTTGATCCGCAGGCCCGCCAAGGCTCTAAGTGCGTCCAGGCAGTTTCGCCCCCGTTCGTTCCGACCCGTCAACCCGCATGGCCGAAGAAACCCGCATCATTCACTCCGGCCTGGCGACCCCGAACGGCAAGGCGCCCGCCAAGACGGTGGGCCCGCCGATCCAGAAGGGTTCGACGGTGCTGCTGCCCAACGCGGCCTCGCTGTACGACGACGCGGCCTATGTCACCTACGGCCGTCAGGGCCTGGCCGCGCACGACACCCTGCGCGCGGCCCTGTGCGAGCTTGAGAACGCCCGGAGCGTCCAGCTCTATCCCTCGGGCCTGGCGTCCTTGTCGGGGGCCATGCTGGCGGTGCTGAAGGCCGGGGACGAGGTCCTGGTGGTCGACACCATCTACAAGCCCACCCGCCGGTTCTGCGATCATGTCCTGAAGCGTTTCGGCGTGACCGTCCGCTACTACGATCCGCGCCAGTCCCCGGAGGACCTGGTGGGCGGGGCGTCCGACGCGACCCGCATGATCGTCATCGAGAGCCCTGGATCGCTCAGTTTCGAGGTGCAGGACCTGAGGACGATCGCCGACCTGGCGCGGGCGCGGGGCATCATGACCCTGGCCGACAACACCTGGGGCGCGGGCTACCTCATGAAGCCGCTGGACCTGGGCGTCGACATCAGCGTCCAGGCGCTGACCAAGTACGTCGGCGGTCACTCCGATGTCTTCATGGGTTCCGCCGCGGCGAAGGACCCGAAGATCGCTCGCCAGCTTGCCGACGGCATCCTGCACCTGGGGTGGGCGGTGGCGCCGGAGGACGCCTACCAGATGCTGCGCGGCCTGCGCACCCTGCCGGTCCGGCTCGAACGCCACGCCGCCAGCGGCCTGGCGGTGGCCGCCTGGCTGCGCGACCAGGCGGAGGTCCTCGAAGTGCTGCATCCCGGCCTGCCCGGCGCGCGGGACCACGCACAGTGGGCAAGGGACTATTCGGGCCCCTGCGGCCTGTTCGCCTTCGTCCTGAAACCCGCCCCCCAGGCCGCCGTCGACGCCTTCCTCGACGCCCGTGAGATCTTCGGCCTGGGCTTCTCCTGGGGCGGTTTCGAGAGCCTGGCGATCTCCTGCGAGCCGCAGCTCAAGACCCGCAAGTTCCACCCCGACTACGGCGGCCCGCTCATGCGTCTGCACATCGGCCTGGAGGCGCCCGCCGACCTGATCGCCGACCTGCGCCGGGGCCTCGACGCCTACGCGGCTCTCGCCTAGGGACGGGCGAAGCGGCTCATCAGGATCGCCGCGCGCTTGGTCTGGCGGTCCAGGCTCTTGAGCTCCAGGGTCTCGCCGGGCGCATGGCTGCCCTCCCCGGCCGCGCCCAGGCCGATCAGCCCGTCCAGCTTGTCGGCCACGAAGGCGATGTCGCCCGCGCCGCGCTTCAGCGGATCGAGCTCGGCCATGGGGGCGTAGCCCAAGTCGTGGTTCACCTCGTTGAGCCTGCCCAGCAGCTTGCGCGAGCCCTCGGTGGGGGCCATGGCCGGATAGCCCTCGGTGAACTTCAGCTTCGCCGTGGCGCCCGGCAGGTTCTGGGCGACGATCGCCGCCATCTTCTCGGACATGCGCTTGGTCTGCTCGTTGGAGAGCGTGCGCAGGTCGCCGCGCGCAACCGCGGTGGCGGCGATGATGTTCGGCTTGCCGGTGGCTGTCCCGCCGGTCTCGGCGGCGTTGAGCTCGGCCGAGGAGCCCCCGAGGATCAGGCCGACATTGTAGGTGGCGTTGGGCTCGCGCAGGTCCCGGCGAAACTGGTCCAGGATGCGCGCCAGGTCATAGACAGCCCCATAGCCCGCCTGTTCCGAGAAGATGCCCGACGAATGTCCGGGCTTGGCGGTGACGGTGAGTTCCCAGGTATTGGACGAGCGCCGCGCGATCGAGCCCATGTCCTTGCCGTCCTGCTCGGCCAGGCCCTCGAAGTCGAGGGCGAGGTCGTTCCGGGCGGCGGCCTGGATCAGGTCCTTGCGCGCGATCTCCACCGGGCTGCCCGCCCGCTCCTCGTCGCCCGTGAGCACGATCGTGATGTCGGCGTTCTTCAGGGTTCCCGCCGCCTGCATGGCGCGCAGGGCGCCGACCATGATCACCAGGCCGCCCTTCATGTCGTTGACCCCGGGGCCCTCAACCACGTCGCCGGTGCGCTTCCAGGTCTGGAACGGGCTGTCCTTCTCGAACACCGTGTCCAGGTGCCCGATCAACAGCATGCGCTTGCCCTTGCCCGAGCCCTTGTGGACGGCGACGATGTGGCCGGCCCGGTTCGCGGCGGCCATGGGGATCCAGTCGACCTTGAAGCCCAGCGGCTCCAGCTCGCCCCGCATCACCTGTCCCACCTTCTCCACGCCCTCGAAGTTCATGGTCCCGGAGTTGATGTTGACCATCTTCTCCAGCAGCGCGACCTGGCGGCCGTTTTCCGCCTCCGCCGTCGCCACCATCTTCTTCTCCGCCGCGCTCAGGCCCGCGGCGCAGGCCGCGCTCGAGGCCATCAGGACGGAAACCAGGGCCAGGGCGGCGAAGGGCGTACGGATCACGGGGCGGACCTCTCTAAGCGTCACGGGAAGGCCGGGACTTTCGACGCGCCCGCCCGCGAACTCAAGGTCCGATCCGGGGCCGCCCCTTGCCTGGCCCTACGTCATGTTCCCATCTTCGCCCCAACGAACAAACTGGGAGGACCCCATGGGCCCGTTCAAGCTTCTTATCGACGGCCAGCTGGTCGACGGCGATTCCACCATGTCGGTCATCAATCCGGCCAATGAGGAGGTGCTGGCCGAGTGCCCCCGCGCCTCCAAGGCCCAGCTCGACAAGGCGGTGGCCGCCGCCAAGCGCGCCTTCCCGGCCTGGGCCGCCACCCCGATCGACGAGCGCCGCAAGGCCCTGGTCGCCATCGCCGACGCCATCCAGGGCGACCTTCCGAACCTCGCCCGCCTGCTCACCCAGGAACAGGGCAAGCCGCTGGCCGACGCCATGGGCGAAGTCTTCGGCGCCGCGGCCTTCTTCCGATATTTCGCGACCCTCGACCTGCCTGAGAAGGTCATCGAGGACAGCGACACCCGCAAGGTGGTCTCCCGCCGCCGTCCGCTGGGCGTGGTGGCCGCCATCGTGCCCTGGAACTTCCCGATCATCCTGATGGCCTTCAAGGTCCCGGCCGCCCTGCTCTCCGGCAACACCGTGATCCTCAAGCCCGCGGCGACGACCCCGCTCTCGACCCTGCGCATCGCCGAACTGGCCAAGGACCTGCTGCCGCCCGGCGTGCTGAACGTCATCGCCGACGCCAACGACCTGGGCGCCGCGATCACCGCCCACCCGGACATCCGCAAGGTCTCCTTCACCGGCTCCACCGAGACCGGCAAGAAGGTGATGGCCGGCGCCGCCGAGGCGCTGAAGCGCGTGACCCTGGAGCTGGGCGGCAACGACGCCGCCATCGTGCTGGAGGGGTCGGACCCCAAGGAGACCGCGCCCAAGATCTTCGCAGGCGCCTTCCAGAATTCCGGCCAGGTCTGCATCGCCATCAAGCGGGCCTATGTCCACGAAAGCATCTACGACGCCATGTGCGACGAGCTGGCCAAGCTGGCCGACGCCGCGGTGATGGGCGACGGCCTGCAGCAGGGCGTGACCCTGGGACCGTTGCAGAACAAGACCCAGTTCGAGAAGGTCCTGGGCATCATCGAGGACGCCAAGAGCCACGGAAAGGTCATCGCCGGCGGCGGCCGGGCCGAGGGCAAGGGCTACTTCATCCGTCCCACCATCGTGCGCGACATCACCGACGGAACCCGTCTGGTGGACGAAGAGCAGTTCGGCCCGGTCCTGCCGGTCATCAAGATCCGGGACGGCGAGGACGCCCTGTCCCGCGCCAACGCCTCGGACTACGGCCTGGGCGGTTCGATCTGGTCCAAGGACCTGGACAAGGCCATGGACCTCGCCGGCCGCATGGACACCGGCACGGTCTGGATCAACAAGCACGCCGACCTGGCCCCCAATGTCCCGTTCGGCGGCGCCAAGATGTCGGGTATCGGCACGGAGCTGGGCGAGGAAGGCCTGTCCGAGTTCACCCAGATGCACGTGATCAACATGGCTCGCGCCTAGCGACTTCCCTTCCGGGCCGTCCCAGCGATGGGACGGCTTGGAACGCCGGGCGAACAGGCCCCGGCCCCGCCGCCGCTCTCCTGGTGGAAATTCTGGCGCGCCCGGCAGGACTCGAACCTGCAACCGTCCGCTTAGAAGGCGGATGCTCTATCCGGTTGAGCTACGGGCACTAGGCCTGGCGCC